>NZ_JBNCAB010000014.1:0-109653 GCF_049805555.1 Burkholderia sp. DN3021
GCCGCGACCCGCGCCGCCGCCGCGCGCAGCGTGCTGATGCCGTGGCCGCGCGCGTCGCAGGCGCCGGCCACGCTGTCTGTCACGCAGGAAGGCACCGGGCGCCCGTGGGCGACGGTCGAGAGCCTCGCGGCCGTGCCGCTGCGCTCGCCGTTCGCGGCCGGCTACCGGATCACGAAGACCGTCACGCCGGTGTCGCCCGCCGTCAAGGGCGTGCTGACGCGCGGCGACGTCGTGCGCGTGCATCTCGACATCGATGCGCAGAGCGACATGACGTGGGTCGTCGTCAACGATCCGATCCCGTCCGGCGCGACGATCCTCGGTTCGGGCCTCGGCCGCGACTCCGAAGCGGCGACGCAGGGCGAAAAGACGCCCGACGGCGCGTGGCCGGCGTTCATCGAGCGCGACTTCGACGGCTACCGCGCGTACTACGACTATCTGCCGAAGGGCAAATTCTCGGTCGAGTACACGGTGCGGCTGAACAACGTCGGCACATTCGGATTGCCGCCGACGCGCGTCGAGGCGCTGTACGCGCCATCCGTGTACGGCCTGTGGCCGAACCCGCCGATGACCGTGAAGCCGGCCGACGCGGCCAAGCAGTGAGCGCGTGATGATCGATCGGGTTTTGCCGCGGCCGGCGCGTTTGGCCGGCCGCATATTCGTCGCCGTCGTGCTGGCCGCGCCGCTCGTCGCGCATGCGCTGCCGAGCTACGACGATGTGCGCCGCAACTGGCGCAGTTCCGACTGGGTGCTGCTCGCGCGCGACGGCACGCCGCTGCAGCGCACGCGCATCGACCTCACCGAACGGCGCGGCGACTGGGTGTCGCTCGCGGACGTATCGCCCGCTTTCCGCGAGGCGATCGTCGTCTCCGAAGACAAGCGCTTCTACGAACACAGCGGCGTCGACTGGCGCGGGATCGCCGGCGCCGCGTGGGGTAACCTGTGGAACGAGCGCACGCGCGGCGCGTCGACCGTTACGATGCAGCTCGCCGGGCTGCTCAGCGATTCGCCGCGCCGCTCGGGCCAGCGCTCGCTGCCGCAGAAGGCCACGCAGGCGATGAACGCGCTGCTGCTCGAACGCGGCTGGCGCAAGGACCAGATCCTCGAGGCGTACCTGAATCTCGTGCCGTTCCGCGGCGAGACGGTCGGGCTCGGCGCGCTGTCGCAGGTACTGTTCGGCAAGGCGCCGTCGGGCCTCGACGCGCGCGAAGCCGCGATCGCGGCCGCACTCGTACGCGCGCCCAACGCGACGGCCGCGAAGGTCGCCGAGCGCGCGTGCCGGATCCTGCGCGACATGCATGCCGAGCAGGCGTGCGCGTCGCTCGACGGCTACGTGCAGTTCGTCACAGCGCGTCCAACCAACGCCATACGCGACGACGGTGCCGCCCTCGCCCCGCACTTCGCGCGGCGCATCGCCGCCGAGGTCAGGCCGGCGGCCGGCGCGCAGGTCCGCACGACGCTCGATGCACCGCTGCAGCGCTTCGCGCGCGACACGCTGATGCGCGCGCTGACCGAACTCAACGCGCCCGCGCACCGGCGCAACGTGCAGGACGGTGCGGTCGTCGTGATCGACAACGCGACCGGCGAGATTCGCGCATGGGTCGGATCGTCGGGCGCGTTGTCGAGCGCGCGCGATGTCGATGCCGTGCTCGCGCCGCGCCAGGCCGGCTCGACGCTCAAGCCGTTCCTCTATGCGCAGGCGCTCGACGAAAAGCGGCTGACGGCCGCGTCGCTGCTCGACGACGCGCCGATCAACCTCGCCGCCGGCGGCGGCCTGTACATTCCGCAGAACTACGACAAGGATTTCAAGGGCTGGGTGAGCGTGCGCAGCGCGCTCGGCGGCTCGCTGAACGTGCCGGCCGTGCGCACGCTCGTGCTCGTCACGCCGCACCGCTTCGCGCGCACGCTGACCGCGCTCGGCCTGCCGCTCGCGCAGGAAGGCGACTACTACGGCTTCAGCCTCGCGCTCGGGAGTGCCGACGTCACGCTGCTGTCGCTGACCAACGCGTATCGCGCTCTCGCGAACGGCGGCGTCGCGCGCAAGGTCGTCGACCTGCCCGCGCCGGCACCGGCACCCGGCGCATCGGCGCCCGCGCGTACGGACAGCGGCACGCGCGTGTTCAGCGAGGCGGCCAGCTTCGTCGTTACCGACATCCTCTCCGACAACAATGCGCGCGTACGCACGTTCGGCTTCGACAACCCGCTCGCGACGCGCTTCTTCTCGGCGGTCAAGACCGGTACGAGCAAGGACATGCGCGACAACTGGACCGTCGGCTTCACGTCACGCTATACGGTCGGCGTGTGGGTCGGCAACGCGGACGGCTCGCCGATGTGGGACGTGTCGGGTGTCACGGGCGCGTCGCCCGTGTGGTCGGCCGTCGTCGGCTACCTGCACCGCGATCTGCCGAGCCGCGCGCCGCGCGCGCCGGCCGGCGTCGAGACGCGCCGCATCACGTTCGAGCGCGACATCGAGCCGGCGCGCAGCGAGTGGTTCATCGCGGGAACGGCGGTCGACACGATCCGGCTCGCCGCGCCCGTCACGCCGGGCAAGGACGGTGCGCGCGCGCCGCTGACGATCGGCGCGCCGACCGACGGCACGATCTTCGCGATCGACCCGGACATTCCGCCGAAGAACCAGCGGATCTGGTTCGAACGCTCGGCCGGGCGCGCCGCGCGGTTCGCGTGGCGGCTCGACGACAAGGTGATCGGGCATGCCGACCGCGTCGCGTGGATGCCGTGGCCGGGCCGGCACCGGCTCGAACTCGTCGACGCGCGCGGCAACGTCGCGGATGCGATCGGCTTCGAGGTGCGCGGCGCGTTCGCGAAGACGGCCGCGCGCAAGCCTTGAGCGCGTGAGCCGGCTGCTTACTGGCCGGCCGCGTTCGCCTTCTGCGGCTGCGCGGAGAAGTCCAGTGCCGGAGCTGTCGAGATCGACGCTTCGTTCGCAACGCTGAAGTTCGGGCGAGGCTGGTAGCCGAAGATCTTCGCGATCACGACGCCCGGGAACTGGCGGATCTGCACGTTGTAGTGCTGCACCGTCTTGATGTAGCGGCCGCGCGCGACCGCGATGCGGTTTTCCGTGCCTTCGAGCTGCGTCTGCAGGTCGCGGAACGCTTCGTTGGCCTTCAGCTCCGGGTAGCGTTCGGACACCACCATCAGCCGGCTCAGCGCGCCCGACAGTTCGCCCTGCCGTTGATCGAACGCCGCGAGCGCGGCCGGATCCTTCGCCATCTCCGGCGTCATCTGCACGCTGCCGACGCGCGCACGGGCCGAGGCCACCTCGGTCAGCACGCGCTCCTCGTGCGACGCATAGCCCTTCACCGACGCGGCGAGATTCGGCACGAGATCGGCGCGGCGCTGGTACTGGTTCAGCACTTCGGACCACGCCGCATTGATGTCCTCATCGGACGACTGGATCGCGTTATAGCCGCACCCCGCGAGCGGAGCCAGTAAGCAGCACACGAGCAGGATTCGAAACCATTTCATTGTTGGAGACTTCCGGTTGAGCGCTCCGGGCGGAGCGGTAGTGAAAAGAAACGTTGTTTGCGCAGGTGCGCTGCGTATGGCGCCTGGTGGTTACCAGCGACCCGATGCGCCCCCGCCGCCGCTCGACCCACCGCCGCCGCTGAACGAATCGGAATTCGACGAATCGGAGTCCGCGCGCGAGCCTGACGACGGCCATTTGAAACCGGATGACGACGAGGACGAAGACGACGAGCTTCCGCCCGTGAGCTTGTCGATGATTCCGAGGATCAGCGTCAGCACGCAAAATACCGTCACCAGGACTTCGCCGGGCGAATAGCCCATCCAGTGCCCGATCGCGATCAACGCCAGCAGCGTGCCGCCGATGATCGCCGCGTACTTGCGGATGGGTGCGGACCGGACGACACCGATGCCGAGCAGCCATGCCCCGACGCCCACGCTCGTCGGAACCAATGCCAGGGCCGCCAGGATCGCCTCGAGATTGCCGTCGAAGATCGCGCCGACCGGCAGCATCACGATCGGCACGATCGTCGCGACGAGATAGCTTGCCGGGAGCATCACCTGCCAGCGCAGCTTGCGCCACGCGGTCACGGCACCCAATGCGACGTTGGCCAGCCCGAGCAGGAGCCAGAACGTGAAACTGCCGTACTCGACCGGCGGGTTCTCGAGCAATCCGTTCGACATCCGCCGCTCATCGCCCGCCCGGCTGTCGCGGGACGCGAGGTCGGCCACCTCGTCATCCCGCCGTGCGTCGGTCGACGTAGCCATCTCCGGCGGCGTCATCTCGAGCGTGAGCGCAGCGACTGCATCGCTCACGCCGGCCTCGATCCGGTTCTCGCGAAACGCCGGCACGATCCGTTCGCGGATGATCCGGCCCGCGACAATGTCCGGAATTGCGCCTTCGAGCCCATAGCCGACTTCGATCCGCACGGTATGGTCGTTGAGCGCCGCGACGAGCAGCAGGCCGTTGTCGATCTTGCTCTCGCCTAGACGCCATTGCTCGAACACCGCAGTCGCGAACTGCTCGATCGTCGCGTGGCCCGTCGAGCCGACCAGCAGCACCGCCATCTGTACGCCGAGCCGGCGCTCGAGATCAGCGAGGCGCTCGGTCAGTTCGGTCGCGCATGCGGCGCTCAGCGCGCCGGTCATGTCCGTCACTCGGCCTTTCAGCGGCGGCGCCGCTTCGGGATCAGTGGCGACAGGATAAGTAGCCGCTGCTACAGCCGCGTGCGTGCAGGCCGATGGCGCCGACGCGGACGGTGCGCCGGCTGCCGACGCAATGGCGCCATCTGCGCCGCCGTCCGGCGCGGCGAACGCCAAACTGTAAAGGAGCGTTGCGCCCGTCAGCACGGCAGTCACCGCTTTCCCTATCCCGGTAAAGGCGATCGTGCTGCGCGTGCGCGTGGGGCGTCCGTCGTGTCGAGTCGTGCCTGCCCGCGATGCCGGATCGCCCTCGCAACCCGTCGGGCGCGGCCGCCCCGTCTGTCGTTTCAAGTTCATGTCGGAAACGGCACGCCTGCTCCCTCAGCAACGGCGCGTTCTCTCGTCGTTTTTAGTCGTCCCGCAGCATAACCAATTGCGAAGGGAACTGAAAGGTTTCCGGCTGGACAGGCAAACAGGCGAGCAGTTCGCGGATCGGGAATCTAGAATATGAACAGCGCCGCTTCTCCGGGCGCACCGGTTGCTTCCTTCTCCCGGACGCCCGCGACCATGAACATTCGCCATACACACTTCACCCGCCCCGCGCTGGGCGCGCTCTGCGTCGCAGCGCTCGCGACGCTCCAGGCCTGCAACGGCGACGCCTGCTTCGGCGTGGATGTCTGCTTCAACAACAACAACAACACGCAAACCGTCTCGCTGTCCGGCACGGCTGCCACGGGCAGCGCGCTCGCGAGCGCGCCGGTAGCGGTCAGTTGCGCGGCAGGCTCCGCGACGACGCTGACGGACGGCGGCGGCAACTACCGTGTGACGGTCAACGCCGCGCTGCCGTGCGTCATCACCGTGACGTCGGGCGGCACGAGCCTGCATTCGCTCGCGTACGCGGGCGGCACCTTCAACACGACGCCCGAAACCGAGTTGATGCTGGTCTATCTCGCGGCACAGCTCGGCACGAACACGGCCGGGCTGATCGGCAATTTCCAGGGCAATCTGCACTTCCAGCAGGTGATGGGCAGCCCGAACGCCGTGCAGGCCGCGCAATCCGCCGTCGTGACGAACCTGCAGCAGCGGTATGCGGTCACGCTGACGACGCCGGCGTTCCTGACCACGTCGTTCGTGGTCGGGCAACCGGGCGTCGACAGCGATCTCGGTGCGTTGGCGAAAGCGGGCGCGATCGATTCGAATGGATTGCCGGATCCGGTCGCCGTTTCGCTATTGACGCAGGCCGGCGCCGCGCATCCGCTGTAAGCGGCCTGCGGCGCGCAAGGAACCAAACGTCAGGCGCCCGCTTCGTTCTCGTCGTCGGCCAGCAGCGCCCACCGTTCGTGGTCGCGCCATTCGCCGCCGATGCGCAGATAGCGCGGCGAAAACCCCTCTTTCCGGAAACCGAGCCGCCGAACCAGCGCGATCGACGCGTGGTTGCCGGGCTGGATGTTCGCTTCGAGCCGATGCAGCCCGAGCTCGCCGAACGCGACGCCGATCGTCGCGCGCAACGCATCCGTCATCAGCCCCTTGCGGCTGCAATCCGCCATCCCGTAGTACCCGAGATACGCGCTCTGAAACACGCCGCCGACGATCTCGTTGAGGTTCACCACACCGACCACCGCCCCGGACGCCCGTTCCCGCGCGACGAGGCCGATATTCGGCCCCGTCAGACAGCGGGCGAACCATTGGTCGAATCCTGCCTGATCGGTGAACGAGTCGACCCACGGCAGATGGTGGCTCCGGCTCGCGCGGTTGGCGACGATCAGGTCGGCGGCGTCGGATCGGGCGACGCGGTTCAGCAGGATCAGGCTCATGGTTCGGTCGGACGCGGTATGTGGCGCAAGCGGTCCGGCGAGCGAGGCCGTTCGCCCGCGTCGCCACCGCTCGCGATCGATCAACGAAACGCCTACGCGGCTTCCCCACTCCCGCACACGACGGTCGCGGCCTGCTGCTGCGTCAGATACCGCAGCAGCTTCGTCACCATCCATACGACGATGAACGACAGCGCGACGAAAAACACCGCGAGCGGCGTCAGCACGTGGATCGACACGAAGCCGGCCAGCCCCATCATCGCGGACGACACGAGCAGCAGCGCACACCCGAGGATCGCGCTCGTCAGGCCGGCGATATGCGGAAACAGCGAATTGCCCTTGGCCATCAGCGTCGGATACATCGCGCCCGCGCAGAAGCCCATCACGAGCACCGGCGTCGCGAGCGTCCACACGCGCAGGCCGACGGTCAGCGCCAGCACCAGCATCGCGACCGACGCACCCGCCATCACGCGCGCGCCGATGCGCAGCCGTTGCTCGGCGCTCGGCAGCCCGCGCCCGTGAATCCGGTTCGACAGCCCGCCGAGGAAATACATCAGGCCAATGCCGAGCGCGAGATAGCCGAAGAAGGTCGGCGGTTTGTGCAGCGTGGTCTGCACCATGAACGGCCCGACGATGTTGAACACGAGCAGGATGCTGTAGCACAGCCCCTGCGCGAGGAAACAGCTCTGGAACACCGGGCTCGCCAGCACCTTGCCCGCGTTCGCGATCAGCGTGCGCGGCTCGAGATGCACCGGTTTCGGCAAGGTTTCCCGATAGCGCCACAGCAGCGCCCACATCACCAGCGAGTAGACGAGCAGAAACACGAGGCAGGCGCGCCAGCCGAACCATTCCTGCAGGTGCGCACCGATCACCGGCGCGACGATCGGTGCGAGCCCCCATGCGATCGACATGTACGTGAACGCGTGCATCAGCGCCTGGCCGGAGAACGAATCGGTGATGATCGCCTTCGCCAGCAGGTTGGTGGTCGCGATCCCGAAACCCTGCAGGCAGCGCGCCAGCACGAACGTCTCCAGGTTCTGCGCGCCGAGCGACAGCAGGCAGCCGAGCGTGTAGATCACGAGCCCGAACGCGAGCACGCGCTTGCGCCCGTACGCGTCGGCGATCGGGCCGAAGATGAGCTGGCCGAGCGCGTAGGCCGCCATGTAGCCGGACACGCTCGACTGGATCGCCTGCGGCGTCGTCGCGAACGAACGCGCCATGTCGGGCAGCGCAGGCACGTAGATATCGATCGCGAGCTGGCCCGCGGACGCGAACAGGCAGATCAGGAACAGCAGGAAGCGCGGCGAATTCGGCTCGCGCGCGGGAGTGAGCGTGGCGTTCATGACGACTGGGAAGGATTCGGGCGGCGACGACGCGGCGCGACCCGTGTGTTCGCATTGTGAACACGCGTGCGCAGCGTGCCGGGTCGCATATTGTGCCTGTTGTTACGGCAACCGATGCGATTCCCATGGCGCGGGCGAGGTTGAACGTCCATCGGGGCATGCCCGGACACACTCGCCGAGCCGCGTGCACATTCGTCCGCCGCCCCCGTACTTTCCACCCATTGACACGCCTCCCCGCCTTCGCCCTATACTCCCCGCAGCGCCACTAATTGTTGAACAATCCAACATGCTCGTTGACGCCTGACCGGCCACCGACAAGGATTTCGGCCGGATATCCACGTCTGCAAATTTCCCCGAGAGCACCGCGTCATGTCGAACTATCCCGCCGCCTATCAGGTCACCAAAGGGTCCGTCCTGAACGTCGACCGGTCCTTTTACTCCGCGATCGCGCAACGCAAGGACGCGCGGCAACGCATCGAATCGCACGTCGTGCCGATTCGCAGCGGCTTCGCGTGGACGGTGCCTGCCGGTCACGTATTCCGCATCGTCACGCTGGAAGGTCCGCAGGTCGCCGACTTCAACATGTGGAACCTGCACAATCCGCGCGAGCGCATGTGGGCGTCGCGCACGCGCCAGCTGCAGGCGGCGCACGTGACGACGTTCGACCGCATCTGGTCGACGCTGCCCTACCTGCGCCCGATGGTCACGATCACCGACGACACGCTTGCCGGCTATGGCGTCGACGGCGACGGCGGCCGCGTGCACGACCTGCTCGGCACGCGCTGCGATCCGTACGTCAACAAGTTGCTGACCGGCGAGGACTTCCATTTCCACTGCCACTCGAATCTCGTGCGCGCGGTCGCGCCGTACGGGCTGACCGAATTCGACGTGCACGACGTGCTGAACGTGTTCCAGTGCACGGGCCTGAACGACGACGACAAATACTTCATGAAGGCCTGCCCCGCGCAGGCGGGCGACTATCTCGAGTTCTTCGCCGAGATCGACCTGCTGTGCGCGATGTCCACGTGTCCGGGCGGCGACCTGTCGGTGCCGATGTGGGGCCCCGATGCGCGCGACCCGATCGACGTGTGCCGGCCGCTCGGCGTCGAGGTATATCGGCTCGATCCGGGCCTGCTGGAAGGCTGGTCGTCGCCGCCCGTCGCGCCGTACAAGGGCCTGCACGGGATGCAGCCGCCCCAGGCAGACTGGCAGCACGGCAAGACCGTGTGACACAGCCCGTAGAATGACGCAACGCCGCCGGCCGGCGACGCCGGCGGCATACGATCAGGAGAGGAGCAAACGAACAGCATGGCAAGCGAAAAAGCGCGGGGACAATCGGTCGCCGACCGGATCAGCCATCAACTGCGCGAACACATCATCAGCGGCAAGCTGCCGCCCGGCACGGCGCTGATCGAGATGGACCTCGCGGCCGAATACGATACGTCGCGCAACTCGCTTCGCGAAGTCCTGCACCAGCTCGGCCGCGAAGGGCTCGTCACGTTCGTGCGGCACAAGGGTGTCGTCGTACGCACGCTCAATCGCCAGGACGTGCGCGATCTCTATGTCGCGCGCCGCACGCTCGAACTGCATGCGCTGAACACGGCCGAACTCGCACAGCCGGCGCTGCTCGAGAAAATGCAGGCGGCCATCGGCGCCGCCGAGCGCGAACTCGACAAGGAGAACTGGCAGGCCGTCGGCACGCACAGCCTGCGGTTTCACCAGCATATCGTCGCACTGCAGAAGTCGACGCTGCTCGACGAGTTCTTCCGGACCATCTCGGCACAGCTGCGCCTCGTATTCGCGTCCGATCCCGACGAGAAGCGCGTGCAGACGGCCGACTGGATCCAGCGCGAATACCGGATCTACGAACTGCTCACGCAGAACCGTCGCAGCGAAGCCGTCACCGCGCTCGCACGCTATCTCGACGATTCCGAGCGGATGCTGCTCGACGCGATCAGGCGCAGCCAGCGCGACGCGGCCTGAGCCGGCGTCCTGCCTCCTGCATGCGTGCCACGCAACGCGGCACGCACGAATCCGGCATCGAACGCCGTCACGCTTCTTCGCCCGCCGGCAGCGCGTAGCTGCCGTCGTCGCGATGCGTCTCGAGCCCCGTCAGCGGCGGATTGAACACGCATACGAGATGCAGATCGCCGCGCGTCGCCCGCAGGATGTGCGGATCGTTCAGGTTCAGCGCGTAGATCGTGCCGGGCGTGATCCGGTGCACGTCGCCGGTCGCCGTTTCGACGACTTCCCCTTCACCAGCCACGCAGTAGTTGGTTTCGAAGTGATGCTTGTAGTGCAGATGCAACTCCGCACCCTCATGCACGCGCGTCTCGTGAACGGAATAGCCGACGCCGTCCTGCTTGACGATCATGCGCTTGCTGTCCCAGCCCGGGCCGTGCGCGTGGCGTTCGGTATGGGCGATATCGGCTGACCTTACGACGATCATGAGCACCTCTGAATAATAACGATGAGAAATGGCAAGACGATGCTTGCCGCCGGAACTCGGTTCATTCGGAATCCGTCAATGCGCGTTCGACCAGCACCGCCACATCGAGCAGCCACGCGTCGTCGCCGCGGCGGCCTGTCAGCAACAGGCCTATCGGCTGCTTCTGTCGACAGTCGCCCGGCACACTGATGCTCGGCAGGTCCAGCCGGTTCGCAAATTCGGTCAGACGGAATGCGCGTGCGTTCGCCGCGAGATATGTGGCCTCGTCCGCCAGATCGGCAATGCGCGGCGGCAGCATCGGCACCGTCGGCGTCAGTACCGCATGCGCATCGCCGAGTTCCGTGTGGTACGCATCGGCCAGCGCCGCCAGGCGCAACAGCGCGGCCGCGTAGTCGTGAGCGCGCACGTACTCGCCAGCCGCGATGCGCGGGCCGACGAGCGGATCGTAGCGATCCGCGGCCGTTTCCAGCAGCGTGCGATGCAGCATGAACGCTTCAGCCGCGATGACGCCTCCCGCCCGCGCGGCGGCGCCGGCCTCGACCGCACAATCGAGCCGCTTGCGCTCGATGCGCGCGCCCTGTGCGGATAGCCGCGACAGCCACGTGTCGAATGCCTGTCCGACTGCCGGGTCGACGTCGTCCGTCGCGAAGCGCTCGGGGACGATGAAATGCAGGTCCTTGATGCTCGCCGGTACGGGCCGGCCGGCGGCGCGACCATGCAGCACCGCATCGACCCGCCGGCACATGCGAGCCGTCGCGGCCAGGATCCCCGGCACGTCGAACGTCGTCGACAGGAAACGCATGCCCGCATCGGGATAGCGGCCGCGCGACGGCTTGAAGCCAGCCACGCCGCAGAACGCGGCCGGAATGCGCGCCGAACCGCTCGTGTCCGAGCCAATCGACAGATCGGCCGCGCCGAGCGCCACCGACACCGCCGCGCCCGAACTCGATCCGCCGGCCACGCGCTCGCGTCGCGCATCGAGCGGCGTCGCGGGTGTACCGTATGCGCGGTTCACGCCGAGCGCGCCGTACGCGAACTCGGTCATCGCGGTTTGCGCAATTCGCACCGCGCCGGCGCGGCGCAGCGCTGCCACGAGCGCGGCATCGGTTCGCGCAGGCGGGTCGCCGGCCAGGACAAGTGAGCCGGCGTGCGTGACCCAGCCTTCGCAATCGAAACACGCCTTGACCGTCAGCACCGCGCCGGCCAGCGGCACGGCGGACGCATCGCGGCGTGCTGATGCATCCGTTGCACGCGCGTCGTCCAGCGCCGCTTTGTCGCGCCGTGCGAGCCACGCCGTCCCGATGTCGTCAGGATGTGCATCGGCACGCGCGAGGCTGGTACGCAACCGTTCAACGCACGCCTGCCCGTTCGCGTCGGGATGCCGTAAATCAGAAGCGTCCATTGTCGTTCCTCGCCGATCGCTCGTTGCGGTTCATGCGAAATGGACGTGCCGCAGAAAGTCCTTCACGCGCGCATCGGCGCTGGCACGAATCCTCTCGGGCGGCACGTCGTACAGGATCCGGCCGTTCTCCATGAAGACGATCCGGTCGGATACCTTGAATGCAAAGTTCATCTCGTGCGTCACGATGATCATCGTCATCCCCTCCTTCGCGAGCGTCTCGACCACTTTCAATACTTCGCCGACGAGCTCCGGATCGAGCGCCGACGTCGGCTCGTCGAACAGCATGATCGACGGCCGCGTGGCGAGCGCCCGCGCGATCGCCACACGCTGCTGCTGGCCGCCCGACAGCTGATGCGGGTACTTGTTCGCATGGTCGAGCATCCCGACTTTCGACAGCAGCGACAGTGCCTGCAGCCGGATCGCCTCCGTATCCGCCTGCCGGTGATAGCACGGCGCCATCATCACGTTCTGCAACGCCGTGCGATGCGGGAACAGGTTGAAGCTCTGGAACACCATGCCGATGTCGAGGATCCGGTCGTGCGGCACGCGCGGCGGATGCGCGCCCGACGCACGAATGAATGGCTCGCCGTACAGATCGATCTCGCCCGCGTTCACCGGCGCGAGGCCGTTGACGGTGCGGATCAGCGACGTCTTGCCCGAACCCGACGGGCCGATGATCGATACGACCTGCCCCGGCGCGACATCGAGATGGATATCCTTCAGCACTTCGTGACGACCGTAGCGCTGCTGGATGCCTTTCAGCCGCAACGCGAATTCGGCACTCGCGCGCTTTCGCGGCGCGCCGGCCGGCGTCGACAGCGGCAGTGCGATGGTCGCGGGGCCCGCCTGGGCCGGCGTGCGGCGGCTGACGTCGAGGTGCCGTTCGAGATAACCGAGCAGTCGGCTGAACACCGTGACGATCAGCACGTAATAGAACGCGACTGCCAGCATCGTTTCGAACACGAGGAAGTTCTGCGTGTACAGCCGCTGCCCGACGAGCAGGATCTCGGCGAGCGAGATCACCGACACGAGCGAGGTCAGCTTCACGATCGTGATGAATTCGTTCGCGAGCGCGGGCAGCGCGACGCGAATCGCCTGCGGCATCACGATCATCCGCTGGATACCCGTGAAACGGATGCCGAGCGCGCGGCCGGCTTCGAGCTGCCCGCGCGGCACGGACAGGATCCCGCCGCGATGGATCTCCGCGAAATAGGCGGTCTCGCTCAACACCATCGCGATCAAGCCGGCCGTGGATGGATCGGACAGCACCGCGCTGGTGGCGGGAAACACCTGCGGCAGGTTGTAGATGAACACAAGCAGCACGAGCAGCGGCAGGCTGCGGAAGAACCAGATATACACGCTCGCGGCGCGCTTCAGACCAGTTCGGTGCGACTGCCTCGCGAGCGCCACCGGAAAGCCGAGCAACACACCGAGTAACCAGGCGGATACGCTGAGCTTCACGACGACGACGCAGGCGCGCCAGAAATCCCTGTCCCACAAGAGTTGTAACGCGTAGTGCCAATCGAACTGCATCGAAGACTCCTCAACCGCCGATAGGTGATGCAAGCGCCCGGCGCGGGTCGCGCGTCCGGGCGGGCGAGCGCGCCGGCCCGGCGCGCGGTTGCCGCTTCGCGACTACTTCGCCGTGCCGAGCGCGTTCGCGACGTCGGCATCGGTCGGCGCCTGCAACCCGTACTTCTTCACGAGACTGTCGTACTCGCCGCTGTGCTTCGCCTCGTCCAGCGCCCCCTCCAGCGCGCGCAGCAGACCCGCGTCATCCTTCGTCACGCCGAGGCCGATGACGATCGGGTACAGCAGCGTCGTCGAGCTGAGCTCGACACGGCCGTTCGTCTGCTTCGGAATGCCCTGCGCGACGGCCGCATCCTCGATCTGCACGTCGACGGCCCTCGACATCAGCGCGGACGTCGCTTCCGGCGAGGTCGGAAACTCGAGCATCGCAATCTCGCCGCGACCGGCCGCCTTGCATGTGTCCTGCGAGACCACGCGCAGCTTCGGCGTCCACGACGCGCCCTTGATCGTGCCGACGCGCTTGCCGCACAGGTCCTGCGGCGTTTTCGGCAGGTATGCGCCGCCCTTCGCGACGAGCAGCGACGCGCCCGTCTTCAGGTACGGCACGAAATCGACCTGCTTCAGGCGATCGGGCGTCACGTAGAGTGCCGACGCAACGACGTCGAAGCGGCGCGCCTTCATCCCGAGGATCAGGTCGGGGAAGCGCGTATCGAGGAAGACAGGCTCAAGCTTCAGGTGGCGCGCGAGCAGCCGCGAAAACTCGGCGTCGAAGCCGGCCGGCTTGCCGCCGTCCAGGTACGCGTAAGGCGGATACGTCAAGTCGGAGCCGACCAGGAGCGTGCCGGGCCGCACCGTCTGCAGCGATGCCGCCGACACGAGCGAGCACGCGAAAGCCAGCGGCACAAACACGCCGCCGAGAAAACGTCGAAACGAGAACTGACCGGGCATGGCATGGCTCCTGAGGTTTTTCGGCTCCTGCGCATAGACGTCAAAACGCCTCCCGCGCACCGCCACATGCGGCTTTGCGAGATTTTTCACCGAAGATTGTTGAACAATTTCGGCCGATTCTGACCAGTTAAAATTGATAACTGAATCCGGGTTTACGCGAGAAACGGCGTCACCGTGCGCGAATCATCCGCGCACGCATGCGCCGTCGTCCGGTGCCGGACGCGAGTTTCAGGACGGGGAGAAATGAGCGGGAGAAGGCGGCGATCCCCTGGGATCACCGCCGAGGTGTGCGCGCCCATTGCGGACGCAACGATTTCTGCAACGCAGCCGAGATGAAAGCCGACTCGTCAGCCGGCATACGCGGCGCGCATCGACTGCATGGACCGGCAGAACGACGCACCGGCCCCTGCCACACTGCTAGATCACGATCAATACTGCGCCTGGTCAGTCGGATTCCTGAACAACTGTTTCATCTCCGCCGACAGCGGATAGTCGAGGCTCACGCCCTTCGGCGGAATCGGCTGCGTAAACCACTGGTTGTAGAGCTTCTCGGCCGCGCCCGACGTCTGCATCTTCGCGATCACGCCGTCGACCACATGCTTGAACGGCGGATCGTCCCTGCGCATCATGCATGCGTAGTTTTCGTGGACGAGCGGCGTGCCCGTCACCGCGTACGCGCCCGGGTTGCGGTCCTTCGCGATCTCGCCGTACAGCAGCGGTTCGTCCATCACGAACGCCACCGCGCGCCCGGTCGTGACGTTCATGAACGCTTCGGCGTGATCCTTCGCGCTGATGATCGTCATGTTCATCCCTTTCTCTTCGTTGAGCTTGCGCAGCAGGCGCTCGTCCGACGTGCCGGCCGTCGTCGCGACCGTCTTGCCGGCCAGGTCCGAGAAATCCTTCACGCCCGAATCCTTGCGCGTGCTGAAGCGGATGCCATAGAGAAAAATGCTGTTCGAGAACGCGGCCTGTTTCTGCCGCTCGAGCGTGTTCGTCGTCGATCCGCATTCGAAATCGATCGTCCCGTTCTGCAGCAGCGGAATCCGGTTCTGCGACGTGATCGGAATCTCCTTCACCGTGAGGTTCGGCAGGTTCAGTTCGGTCTTCAACTGGTCGATGATGCGCGACGCGATGTCCCGCGAGTAGCCGATGTTCTTCTGCTGGTTGTCCGAATACGAGAACGGCACCGACGATTCGCGAATGCCCAGCGACACGATGCCCGTGTCCTTGATCTTCTTCAGCGTACCGGTGAGGGCCTGCGCATGCGCGGCGCCCGCCAGCGCACAGGACAGCGCGACAGCCAGCCAACGGAAGCGGCGATCCATGCTTTTCTCCTGACGAAACGTTGATCGAATCGCGATCGTACGCCCGACAAAATTCGCACCGTATCAGGGAAAGCGTCAGGCGCCCTTCACTGCTGCGACTAATGTCGGCTACGCCGCGGGCAGCCGTTTTCCGTGGCGCGCAAAAACGCCCGCGCCCGCGCGTTTCGCCCGACCGGCCGCTTGCGGGCTCGACCCCATCTTCTGTGCCACTCGTTCCAAACGCGCGTTCATGCTGCAATGCCGCAACGTAATCGTTTGCGTCTTGCTCTTTTTTCACACAAAACATACTCAAGAAGCCGCCACAGCGGCCGTTACCCAGTGCATGGCGCGTCGCAGCAACCCCGCCGCGACCACCAGACAAAAAACGACAAGGTCCGGTTTTGCCGGACCGGGCACACCGCCGGCACGACGGTTCTATACGAGGATCGACTTTCAACATGAAAGCCAAACGTTTCAATTTCGCGCTGGCGCGTTCCGCTCATGCGCGCATGCTCGCCGGCATGTTGTCTGCCGCCGCCCTCCTGCCCCTCGCCGGCTGCGGCGGCGGAGGCGGCGACGGCAGCAACCCGTCGCCGACCAACGCGGCACCGGCCCCGACGCCGGCCCCCGCGCCCACCCCGACGCCCGCCCCCACGGCCCCGCCCACCACGTCCGGCAGCAACGCCTGCACGACCCAGCAAGCCGCCGTGCAGATGGCCGCCCAGACCACGCCCGACGAGCCGCCGGTCGACCACCTGATCGTCAAGCTGAAGACGCTGACGGCCACGCGTGCGATGGCGGCCATCGACGACGGCACGCGGCTCGATGCGGTGATCCAGCGTTCGATGACACGCTGGACGGCGCCGACGGCGACCGGCGCCGCACGTGCGTATGCGGCCTCGACGACGCAAACGCCGCTGAACGTGCAGGTCGAGCGGACGATCTCGAACGGCGCGGCCGTGCTGTCGCTCGGCCAGCGTGTCGCGGCCGCCGACGCGACGGCGCTCGCGCAGACATTCGCCGCCGACGCCGACGTCGACTACGCGGAACCGGATCACCCGATGAAGGTCCGCGACACGCCGAGCGACCCCAGCTACAGCCAGCAGTGGTATCTGTCCGATCCGACCGCCGGCGTGGACCTGCCGCCCGCATGGAACACGACCAAGGGTTCGCCGACCGTCGTCACGGCCGTGCTCGACACCGGCTATCGGCCGCACCCCGACCTCGTCGGCAACCTGCTGCCCGGCTACAGCTTCATCACCAACGTCAACACCAGCAACAACGGCGTGTCGCGCGGCTCCGACGCGACCGACCCGGGCGACTGGGTCACGCAGCAGGAACTCGACAACACGAGCGGCCCGTACTATCACTGCGCGAGCGAACCGAGCGCCAGCAGCTGGCACGGCACGCGCGTGATGGGCGTGATCGGCGCGACCGCCAACAACGGCATCGGCATCGCCGGCGTGTCGTGGCTCGGCCGGATCCTGCCGGTGCGCGTGCTCGGCAAGTGCGGCGGCGTGACGAGCGACATCGCCGACGCGATGCGCTGGGCGGCCGGCATTCCCGTCACCGGCGTACCGACAAACCCGACGCCCGCGAAAATCATCAACCTGAGCCTCGGCGGCGTCGGAGCATGCAGCACGACGTTCCAGCAGGCGATCGACGACGTGAACGCGAAGGGCGTGACCGTCGTCGTCGCCGCCGGCAACGACGGCCTGTCGACCGGGCTCGACCAGCCCGCGAACTGCCGCGGCGTGATCAGCGTCGGCGCCACCGACGCGACCGGCCGCCGCGCATCGTTCAGCAACTTCGGCGCCAACATCACGCTGAGCGCGCCGGGCGTCAACATCCTGTCGACGGCCAACAGCGGCACGACGACGCCGGGCGGCGACACCTACGGCCCGGCGAGCGGCACCAGCCTCGCGACGCCGCAGGTGACGGGCGTCGCCGCGCTGATGCTCGCGGTGAACGGCAACCTCACGCCCGCGCAGATCCAGCAGAAGCTGCAAGGCGGCACGCGCGCGGCGAAGCTGGCGGCCGGCACGTCGTGCACCGCGATGCCGGCGGGCTCGGGCATTCTCGATGCAGGGGCCGCCGTCGCGGCAGCCAACCGGTAACCGGCGCCCTGCCTCGACGCAGCCGCGCGCATGCCGACATGGCGTGCGCGCGGTTTGTTTTTTTCCGGCGGCCGGCGATCCGGCGATCGCCTCATCGACCCGTTCCGTTTCTCGAAATAACACCTGACAAAAAGGTTGACGCTTCGCACGACGAGCCTTTACCATCGCCCCCGTCTGATTACATGGAGTGTTCTGTGAACACCGATGCGAGTTGTAGTTGGTGCTCGACCAACTTGACTGCTGCCTGAGGAAAACGCGCAGAGCCTCGTCTTCTGCCGCATCCCGGGAAGCAGGATGCGGCGTCCTTCCGGCCTGACCGGCCAGATTCCCCGCCGAATTTTTCGATGTTGTCGAATGCACGCGACGCGCCGTCGCGCGTGTGCGTTCGTATTGCGCGCGGCGCCAGCCGCGTGCGTTTTCCGTTCGCGTGCCGTCCGGCCGCGCGCCTTCGTGCGTGCGCGGCTGCCGATCGCCCGTGCCGATGACTCGCAACCGACAGGAGTGCAGATGAACTCAGACGACAGTAGTCGATTACCGCTCGCCGGTGCGACGCTGCGCATCGTCCGTCCGACCGCACTCCGCGCGCCGGCGAGCGTTCCCGCCTTTACCGATCCACAGCCGATCGCGTTTGACGCGACGCGGCGGGGAGCGCTCGTGCGTCGATAACGTCACGGCCGCTCCCCGCCCGCCGCCTCGCGCGCCAGGAGCGACCATGACACAACGAAACCATTCTCAGAAAAAACAGCGCGGCTTCATCAAGACCGGCCCCGGTCAGCAGAACGAACCGCGCATCATGCGCGCCGCGCAGGAAGCGGCCCGCCCGCTCGAAGACACGCTGAAGTCGCTGCGCACCAGCACGCGCGGCCTCACCTACGGCCAGGCCGCCGACCGCCTGCAGCACCACGGCCCGAACGAAATCGCGCACGACAAGCCGCCGCACTGGTCCCGCCAGTTGCTGATGTCATTCCACAACCCGTTCGTCTACGTGCTGCTGGTGCTGGCCGCCATCAGCTTCTTCACCGACGTCTACTTCGCGGCGCCCGGCGATCGCGACTACGTCGGCATGACGATCCTGCTGACGATGGTCACGATCAGCGCGCTGCTGCGCTTCGTGCAGGAATTCCGTTCGCTGCGCGCGGCCGAGAAGCTCAAGGCGATGGTCCGCACGACGGCCACCGTGCAGCGCGCGATCACCGATACCGCCGAGCCGGCGCGCCGCGAGGTGCCGATGCGCGAGGTCGTGCCGGGCGACATCGTGCACCTGTCGGCCGGCGACATGATCCCCGCCGACGTGCGCCTGCTCGCGTCGCGCGACCTGTTCATCAGCCAGGCCGTGCTCACGGGCGAAGCGCTGCCCGTCGAGAAATACGACACGCTTGGCGCGGTGGCCGGCAAATCGGCGAGCACCGGCACGGCCGGCGCGACGAACGATGCGTCGACGCCGCTGCTCGATCTCGAGAACGTCTGCTTCATGGGCACCAACGTCGTCAGCGGCACGGCGACGGCTGTCGTCGTCGCGACCGGCGAAGACACGTACTTCGGTTCGCTTGCGCGCAACGTCGTGAGCCACAAGCGCATCGAGACGAGCTTCGACCGCGGCGTCGCGAGCGTGAGCTGGCTGCTGATCAAGTTCATGTTCGTGATGGTGCCGATCGTGTTCATGATCAACGGCCTGACCAAGGGCGACTGGCTGAGCGCACTCACGTTCGCGCTCGCGGTGGCCGTGGGTCTCACGCCCGAGATGCTGCCGATGATCGTCAGCGCGAACCTCGCGCGCGGCGCGATCGCGATGGCGCGCCGCAAGGTCGTCGTCAAGCGGTTGAACTCGGTGCAGAACTTCGGCGCGATGGACGTGCTGTGCACCGACAAGACCGGCACGCTCACGCAGGACAAGATCATCCTCGAACACCACCTCGACCTGTCAGGTCACAAAAATGAGGAAATCCTGCGGCTCGGCTGGCTGAACAGCTTCCACCAGAGCGGCCAGAAGAACCTGATCGACATCGCGGTCGTTGCACGCGCCGACGAGATCGGCGAACGCGCGAAGCCGCAGGGCTACAAGAAGATCGACGAGCTGCCGTTCGACTTCGTGCGCCGCCGCCTGTCGGTCGTCGTCGAGGATACGCGCGGCACGCACCTGCTGGTCTGCAAGGGCGCGGTCGAGGAAATGCTGGCCGTCTCCACGCATGTGCAGGATGAAGACGGCGTGCGCCCGCTCGACTTCGTCGCGCGCAAGCGGCTGCTCGAACGGGCCAACGCGTACAACGAGGACGGCTTCCGCGTGCTCGTGCTCGCAACGCGCACGATCCCGCGCGGCGACGAACGCGAGCAGTACCGCACCGCCGACGAACGCGATCTCGTCGTGCGCGGCTTCCTGACCTTCCTCGATCCGCCGAAGGAGTCGGCCGCGCCGGCACTCGCCGCGCTGCGCGAGAACGGCGTCGCGGTGAAGGTGCTGACGGGCGACAACCCGACCGTCACGATGAAGGTGTGCCGCCAGGTCGGCCTCGAACCCGGCAAGCCGATCCTCGGTGCGGAAATCGAGGCGCTCGACGACGCAACGCTCGCGCAGGTCGTCGAACGCACGACCGTGTTCGCGAAGCTCACGCCGCTGCAAAAGGCGCGCATCGTCAAGGCGCTGCAGGCGAACGGGCACACGGTCGGCTTCCTCGGCGACGGCATCAACGATGCGCCCGCGCTGCGCGACGCCGACGTCGGCATCTCGGTCGACAGCGGCGCCGACATCGCGAAGGAAACCGCCGACATCATCCTGCTCGAAAAGAGCCTGATGGTGCTCGAGGAAGGCGTGATCAAGGGCCGCGAGACGTTCGGCAACATCCTGAAGTACCTGAACATGACCGCGAGCTCGAACTTCGGCAACGTGTTCTCGGTGCTCGTCGCCAGCGCGTTCCTGCCGTGGGAGCCGATGCTCGCGACGCAGCTGCTCGTGTTGAACCTGGTCTACGACACGTCGCAGATGCTGCTGCCGTGGGACAAGATGGATCCCGAGTTCCTGAAGAAGCCGCGCAAGTGGGAAGCCGGCAACATCAGCCGCTTCATGCTGTGGGTCGGGCCGACGTCGTCCGTGTTCGACATCACGACCTACGTGCTGATGTGGACCGTGTTCGGCGCGGGCGCGATGTATCACCTGCACGGCGGCACGGGCGGCCAGATCGTGATGAACTCGGGCTGGTTCATCGAGAGCCTCGTATCGCAGACGCTCGTGGTGCACCTGCTGCGCACGCAGAAGATCCCGTTCCTGCAAAGCACGGCCGCGCTGCCGGTGCTGCTGTCGACGTTCACCGCGATCGCGATCGGCTGCTGGCTGCCGTTCTCGCCGTTCGCGGATGCGCTCGGCTTCATGCACCTGCCGGGCACCTTCTGGCTGTGGCTCGCCGCGACGATGGTCGGCTACATCCTGCTCGCGCAGATCGTCAAGACGATCTATGTGCGCCGCTACAAGCAGTGGTTCTGATTCCGTTCGGATAACGACGTGCCGGCCCGCGCAACCCGCGCGAGCCGGCCGCTCACGATGCAATACGGGTGAAGCAATGAAAAGAATCCTTCCGCTCGCAGCCGCGAGCGCACTCCTCGCACCGCTCGACGCCTATCCGGCCCACCCGCTCGTCAGCGACGATACGGGCACGCAGGGCAATGCGAACTGGCAGTTCGAGTTCAACGCCGAGGAAACCTCGAGACAGGAAGACAGCGGCCGCCACCAGCTATGGAACGCGACGCTCACGCGCGGGTTCGGCGAACACGTCGACCTCTACGTCAACACGCCTTATACGCATCTGCAAACACGCACCGACGAAAACGGCGCAGGCATCGGCGATGTCGAGATCGGCATGAAATGGCGCTTCGTCGAACGCGGGCCGCTGTCGCTCGCGCTGAAACCGAAGGTGACGATGCCGACCGGCAACGACAGTCGCGGGCTCGGCACGGGCCGCGTCGGCACCGGCGCGACGCTGCTCGCACAGGCCGACGTCGCGCGCTTCTCGCTGCTCGCGAATGCGGGCCTCGCGTACCAGCCGAATCGTCAGGGCGACCTGACGTCGATCTGGGCCGTGTCGGGCGCGGCGATCTACAAGGCGACCGACCGGCTGCAGCTCGTGGTCGACGTCGGCACGTCGCGCAACACCGAAAGCACCGCCGGCGCGAATCCGGCGTTCGTGCTCGCGGGTGCGATCTATTCGCCAACGCGCTGGCTCGATCTCGACATCGGCTACCGGCGCGGGCTGAACGACCAGACCTATCGTCATTCGGTGATGGGCGGCGTGACGGCGCGCTGGTGATACACAGGCTGGCGCGACGTATGCGTCGGGCCGCAACACGACGGGCCGCATCAGCGGCCCGTTCCTTTATCCGGCGTCGTTCGCGCCGAACAGTTGCGCGCACACGGTGCGCCCTTCGTCGGTCAGCGCGGCGCTGCCGGTGCCGTCCTCGTTCAGCGTCGTCGCGCTCAGGCCCGCGGCATCGAGCTGCGTCAGCACGCGGCGCAAAGTGCTCATCGGCAGTTGCGCGCGCTTCGCGATCTTAGGCAGCGACCATATCTTGCCGGCCGGATCGCTCGCGGCCTCGTTCAGCGTCGCGAGCGTCGCAACGAGTGCGGGATCGAGCGGGGATTCGTCGGATTCTGAAGTCATCGGTTCGGGTTCGTGAGCCGGTGCCGGGCCGGCATTCATTCAGGATGAGGATGCATTCGCGAGCACTATACGCCGCGTCACGCACCCTTGATCGCGGCACGCATGAACGACACGAAATGCGTCGTGACGGGATCGTCGCGACCCGACAGCCACGCCAGCCCCACGCGCCACTTCGCGTCCCTGCCGTCGAGCGGCAGCACCGTCGCGTCGCGCAGCAGGTACTGCGCGTGCGACGGGATGAACGCGACGCCGACGCCGGCCGCGACCGACGTCAGCACCGACTGCACATCTTCCGCCTGCTGCGTCACGTGCGGCACGAAACGGCGCTCGACGCACCATCGGTCGATCTGCGCGGCAAGCCCCGGACCGCGCGCCCGCTGCAGTGCGATGAAGCCGATCTCGTTGAGCACGTCGAGGTCGGCCGGCACGCGCTTGAAGCCGAGGTGCGGCGGCACCGCGAGCGCGAGCCCTTCGTCGATCACCTTGAACGACGACAGCCCGTCGTCGGACGGCAGGCGCAGGAAGCCGGCGTCGAGCTTGCCCGCGCGCAGCCGGCGCGTCTGCTCGGACGACGACAGGTCGCTCAGCGTGACGGCGATGCCCGGATTGCGGCGACGAAATTCCGCGACCAGCTTCGGCACGAGCGTCAGCACGGACAGGCAGATGCCAAGCCGCAGATGCCCGCGCTGCCCGCTGGTCGCCTCCCGCGCACGCGCGAGGATCTCGTCGGCATCGCGCACGAGCGCCTGCGCGTCAGGCAGGAAGCGTTCGCCGAACGGCGTCAGCTCCGCGCCGTGCCGCCCGCGCTCGAACAGCTTGCCGCCGAGGCTCGCCTCGAGCGCGCCGATCTGCTTGCTCAGTGCCGGCTGGCTCATGTGCAACGCATCGGCCGCGCGGCTGAAATGGCACAGCTCGGTGACCGTCAGGAACGTTCGCAGCAGTTTCAGTTCCATTCTTGAAGGGAATCATAATGATCGAAATATTCATTTTACTGATCGAATGCAATGACGTTCAATACGGGCATGCCCTTCCCGGAATTTACTGTCATGTCACTAGATCGCGTGTCCGAATGCGTCGCGGCCCCATCCTGCGATGGCGCGGTTTCAAACGAACGCACCGCCGCCGTCGATACGCGCGCACCGAAGCGTCGTGCCGAACGCAGCGACGGACGCAGCCGCCGTTTTCGCTTCGGCGATGCGATCGAAGACGCGCCGCCACGCGCCGTGACGGGTTCGATCGCGATCAGTTTTGCGGTCGTGTCGCGGCGGATCTGGCCGCGCTGAACTGCGCCGCATCCTGCGGTGTGCCGCCGCGGAACGGCACGCCTTTACGATTTTTCACGGCATGCGTGCCGTTGATCGGCAGCAAAATAACGACACGAATCTGCGTGCATCACGCGCCATTGCGCGCGATCCAATCGTCATCGCCACGCGATCGACCGTATAATTTCCCGCACCCGCTGACCGACCACGCATTCCGCGCAGCCGCATCGCGCGTGAAAAGGAGACTTTCGCTTGACCGGCCTCATCGCGCGCCTGCCTCGCGCCCGGACCACCCTGATCCTCGCCCTCTCGTTCCTGCTGCTCGCGTTCGCCGCGAACGCGTCCGCGCAGCGCGCGCAGCCGCATCGCACCGCGCATGCCCACGTGCATGCGAAAGCCGTCAAGAAGAAACCTGCCCACCGCAAGATCAAAGCCGTCAAGCATCGCCGCACGCACGCGAAGCATCGTGCAGTCAAGCGTCATGCGACGCCCGCCCCGCAGCATCGCCGCGCGAAGCGCACGACCGCCGTACGCCCGCGCCCGGCGGCCGCCAAACCGCGTCTGATGGCAAGCTGCGGCTATAACCCGCGCGCGGTCAGGTCGTTGCATTCACGCGCGGCCTATGTGCTCGACGTCGACTCCGGCACGCCGCTGCTGGCCCGCAATGCGCGCACCGTGCGGCCGATCGCGTCGATCTCGAAGCTGATGACGGCCGTCGTCGCACGCGACGCGGATCGTCCGCTGAACGGCGTGCTGCGCGTCACCGCGCACGATCGCGACACGATCAAGTTCACCGGCTCGCGATTGCAGGTAGGCTCGGAGCTGTCGCGCCGCGACATGTTCCATATCGCGCTGATGTCGTCCGAAAACCGCGCGGCAGCCGCGCTGAGCCGCGACTATCCGGGCGGGCGCGCCGCGTTCGTCAAGGCGATGAACCGCGAAGCGCGCCGGCTCGGCATGCGCAACACGCACTTCAGGGAGCCGACCGGCCTGTCGCCGCACAACGTGTCGACGGCCGAGGATCTCGCGAAGCTCGTCGGCGCGGCGGCGCAGGATCCGCTGATCCGCTATTTTTCGACGGATACGTCGACCACCGTGCGCCCCGGCGACGGCGAGCTGCTGTACGTGAACTCCGACCCGCTCGTCCGCTACCGCCGTCTGCCGATCCGGCTGCAGAAGACGGGCTTCATCAACGAATCGGGGCACGGCGTCGTGATGCGCATGCGCGTGAAGGGCCGCCGCGAAACGGTAGTGCTGCTCGGCGCGCCGACGCGCGCCGGCGTATCGAGCGACGCACTCAAAATCCATCGCTGGCTGACCTGCTCGATCCAGTAAGCGCGCACAGGCGGCCGGCGCGTTCACCCTACGGAGCGATGCCATGCAGGACGAATATCGCTTCAGCGCATTCGGACGGCTGCTCGCCGTCGTGCGTGCGAACGGCCGCTGGACCGTGTTCGATCTCGGCGCCGAAGGCAAGCGGCGCCCGGCCGACCTGCAGATTCCGCCCGCGCTCGCCGCGGACGAACTCGCGCAATATCTCGGCGACCTGCTGCACGAGAACGCCACGCCTAAATACAGCGAAGTCGTGCCGGTCGCCCTGCCGCGCCGCACGTAACCGCGTGCCGGGCGGTGCCGCGATCTGCCGGCCAATTCGACAGTTAAACTTGCAAGTTTAACTGTCGTGTTCTATGATCCGCCGCATGAACCCGCCACGCAAACCCGGCGTTTCCGCCGACCTCGTCGCCGCCGACCTGACCCTCGCGGTCGGCCAGTTGATCCGCCGGCTGCGCTCCGAGATCGAATCCGAAGGGCTCGGCATGTCCCAGACGAGTGCGCTCGCGCGGCTCGAACGGCACGGGCCGATGACGACCGCCGATCTCGCGCGCGCCGAGGCGATGAAGCCGCAGTCGATGAAGGCGATCCTCGCGAGCCTCGAGGAAGAAGGTCTCGTCGAACGCGAACCGCATCCGACCGATGGCCGCCAAATCCTGTTCATGCTGACCGCCGCTGGCCTCCACGCACGCCGCAAGCGCAATGCCGCGAAGCACAAGTGGCTTGGCGCGGCGATCGAAAGGCTCGACCCCGAAGACATCGACACGCTCGCCGCCGCGATCCCGCTGATTCGCCGCATCGGCGAGCAATGACCCCGGCCTGCCCGCCACGCGGCATTCGCGCGCCCGCCTTCCTTCGTCCATTCCACGGAGCCCCATCATGAGCGCAACCCGTCTCGACACGAACACGGCACTCGTCGTCATCGATCTGCAGAAAGGCATCGTCGCCCTCCCCACCGCACACCCGGTCGCGCCGGTGATCGCGCACACCCGCGAACTGCTCGACGCATTCCGCAGCCGCGGCCTGCCGGTCGTGCTCGTCAACGTCGCCGGCGGCGCGCCGGGCCGCACGCAGCAGCAGGTGCGCGTGGCCGCCCTGCCCGCCGACTGGACCGAGCTCGTGCCCGAACTGAACCGGCAGCCGGGCGACCATGCCGTGACGAAAAAAACCTGGGGCGCATTTACCGATACGGATCTCGACGCGCACCTGAAGGCGGCCGGCGTCACGCAGATCGTGCTGACCGGCGTCGCGACGAGCATCGGCGTCGAATCGACCGCGCGACAGGCCCACGAACTCGGCTACAACGTGACGCTCGCCGTCGACGCGATGACCGACCTCAACGCGGACGCGCACGCGAACAGCGTCGAGCGCGTGTTCCCGCGCCTCGGCGAAACGGGCTCGACGCAGGACATCGTCGCGCTGCTCGACCGGCGCGGCGCGTGAGCGACCGGCGCGCGCAGCCGGCGGCGGGCCGCGCGGCCGGCCGCCTCGATCCGTCGATCTGGAAGGTCAGCGCGGTCGCGACGCTCGGCTCGCTGCTGTCGCAGCTCGACGCGACGATCGTCAACGTCTCGCTGTCGAGCCTCGCGACCGACCTGCATGCGAGCCTGTCGACGATCCAGTGGGTGACGAGCGGCTACCTGCTCGCGCTGACGCTGGTGCTGCCGCTGAACGGCTGGCTCGTCGACCGCATCGGCGCGAAGGCGCTGTACCTGTGGTGCTTCTCCGCGTTCACGCTCACATCCGCGCTGTGCGGGCTCGCGTGGTCCGCGCCGTCATTGATCGCGTTCCGCGTGCTGCAAGGCGTCAGCGGCGGGCTGCTCGCACCGATGGCGCAGATGATGATCGCGCGCGTCGCCGGCCAGCAGATGGCGCGCGTGATCGGCTACGCGGCGGTGCCCGTGCTGCTCGCGCCGATCCTCGGCCCCGTGGTCGCCGGCGCGATCCTGCAATACGCGTCGTGGCGCTGGCTGTTTCTCGTGAACCTGCCCGTCGGCGTGCTGGCGCTCGCGCTGGCCGTGCGGTTCCTGCCCGGCGACCGTGACGAAGCACAACGACGCGAACTCGACTGGATCGGTCTCGCGCTGTTGTCGCCGGGCCTCGTGCTGTTCCTGTACGGCGCCGAGCGGATCGGCACGGCGCCCGGCATCGCCGCGATCGCATGCTCGGCGCTGCTGCTCGCCGCGTTCCTGCGCTTCGAGCAACGCAAGGGCGAACACGCACTGATCGATCTCGCGCTGTTTCGCTCCCGCGTATTCGGCGCAGCGGCCGGCACGCAGTTTCTGTCGAACGGCGCGATGTACGCGGGCCAGATGCTGATCCCCGTGTTCCTGATCCAGGCGTGCGGGCGCTCGCCGGGCGAGATGGGTTGGCTGCTTGCGCCGCTCGGGCTCGGCATGCTCGTCACCTATCCGTCGATGGGCGCGTTGACGAGCCGGTTCGGCGTGCGCCGGCTGGCCGCCGCCGGTGCGTTGCTCGCCCTCGTCGCGACGCTGCCGTTCGTGTCCCTCGCGCTGACAGGCTACGATCCGTACGTGCTCGTGGCCGCGCTGTTTTTGCGCGGCATGGGCCAGAGCGCGATCGGCGCGCCGTCGATCTCCGCCGCATATGCGTCGGTCGAGCGCCGCAACCTGCCGATGGCGACGACATCGCTCAATATCGTGCAGCGCCTCGGCGGCCCGACGTTCACGACGATATGCACGCTGTTCCTCGCATGGCGGCTACAGGCCGAATCGTCGGCGGGCGGCGGCACGCAAGCCGCCGCATACGCGTGGGCGTTCGGCCTGCTTTGCGTGCTGCATGCGGCGAGCTTCGTCACGACGCTGCGGCTGCCGTTGTGGTCGGCCGGTACGGGCGGACGAACTGCCGGCGCCGCGCGCGCCGGTTCGCGCTGAACGTGGACGCGCCGCCGCGACGTGCGCGCAGCGTCGCTACGGCAGCCACATCGGCACGATCGACACCACGAGCAGCACGCCCAGCCCGACATTCAGGCAGCGCCACTGCCGCTCCGTGCGCAACACGCGCGCGAACAACAGCCCGGCGAAACACCACAGCGACAACGACGCCATCGCGGCCAAGCCGAACGCCAGCCCGAGCAACACGCCGAGCCGCGCCGGCCCGGACGCGAGCGCGGCGAACGACGCGGCCGCGCCGAGCGTCATCGCCCAGCCTTTCGGGTTGTGCCAGAGCATCCAGACGCCGCTGACGAACCCTTGCGGCCGGTGCACGGCGGCATCGAGCCGCGGCTTGCCGCCGCGCCCGATGCGCACGGCCAGCCACACGAGATACAACGAGCCGGCCGCCTTCATCGCGAGCTGCAACGCGGGCAGCGCAAGCAACACGCTGCCGAGCCCGGCCGCGGCGGCCGCCGCCATCGACGCCAGGCCGGCCGCGATGCCGGCCATCAGCGGCAGCGACCGCCGATAGCCGAAATGGGCGCCCGATGCGGTTGCGAGCGTCGTCGCGCCGCCCGGCGTCACGGTGGACACGATCACGAACAGCATCAGCGGCAGGTAGTCGCGAAGCAGCACAGAAGCTCCCGGTTGTCGTCGTCGAAGCCCCCGTTTTACCCGCGATCTTCCCATTACGACAGCGAAAGCTTTTTATGCCTGCCATTAGCGTTCATAATCCGACGCATGGTACGCAATCTCGACATCGCGCTGCTGCGCGCCTTCGTCACGGTCGCCGATCATCGCAGCATGACGGCGGCCAGCCGCGCGCTGCACCTGACGCAAGGCGCGGTCAGCCAGCAGGTCGCGCGGCTCGAAACGCTGTCCGGCCCGCTGTTCGTCCGCGAGCATCGCAACCTGCTGCTCACTGCGGCCGGCGAGCGTCTGCTCGAACAGGCGCGCCGGCTGCTCGCCGTGCACGATGCGCTGCTGACCGACCTGACGGCCGGCGCGGTCGAAGGCGCCGTTCGCCTCGGCGCACCGCAGGATCTCGTCGGCACCTGTCTCGCGCCGATCCTGAAAGGCTATGCGCAGGCGCATCCGCAGGTCGCGCTCTCGCTCGTGTGCGCGGCATCGCCGGAACTGCGCCGGGGGCTCACACAGGGCGATCTCGACGTCGCGCTGATCGAGGCGCCGGTCGGGCCGTCGCGCGGCGAATGCATTGCGGTCGACCGGCTGGTCTGGGTCGGTGCGAAAGGCGGCACCGCGCACCGGAACACGCCGCTGCCGGTGTCGATGGTCGCGCCGACCTGCGCGTTCCGCCCGACCGTGCTCGACGCGCTGCGCGGCAGCGATCGCGCATGGCGCACCGTGTTCGAGAACGGCAGCTTCGACGCGACGGCCGCGACCGTGCGCTCCGATCTCGCGGTGACCGTCTGGCTCGCGTCCACCGTGCCGGCCGACCTCGACATCCTGCCGGCCGGCAGCGGCCTGCCCGCGTTGCCGAACTTCGCGATCAACCTTCATCTGCCGCGCGGCCAGCGCACGCCGGCCGCGACGGAACTGGCCCGCCACCTGCGCAACGGCTTCGCGCGCTTACGCGCGGCCGCGTAGGGCCCGCTTCACGCTACACGGTGCCCGGCTCCTGCGGCGCCGGCGTCGTGCCCGCTGCCTCCAGCGCCTGATGCAGCGTCTCGAAGATGCATGCCTCGCCGACGACCTCGGTGATCCGGTGACGATCCATGTCCGCGCGCAGATAGCGGTTGACGCGCCCGAACAGCACGCCGATTCCGCGCGCGTGCAGCGTCTTGACGAGATTGGTCACGGTGCGCGCGGCCGAATAGTCGAGATCGGTGATCGCGCCCGCGTCGACGACGAACCAGCGCGGCGGCACCGGCGCCGCATCGACGAGTTCGGTCACCTCGGCGGCGAACAGATGGTCGTTCGCGAAGAACAGGTCGGAGCCGAACCGGTAGACGATCAGCCCCGGCGCCGTCATGGCGCCGCGCCGCGCAGGCACCGGCTGCCAGCGCCCGTCGCCCTCGACGGGCTCGAGCACCATCGTGTGCGGCAGGTAGCTGTGGCGCACGTGCCGCATCAGCGACAACGCGACGGCCAGCAGGATGCCCTGCTCGACGCCGACCGTCACGACGGCCACGGCCGTCACCAGCGCGAGCGTGAATTCGCCGGGGCTTTCGTTGCGGATCGCCGCGAGGCTGCGCACGTTGATCAGCCCGAGCGCGATCGTAAACACGATGCCGGCCAGCACCGCATGCGGCAGATACTGCAGGGTCGTGCTGAAGAACAGCAGCACGACGGCCACGACGGCGGCGAACGCGAGATGTCCGATCTGGCTGCGCACGCCCGCGCCATCGGCCATCGCCGTCTGCGTCGGGCTGCCGTTGACGACGAACGCGCCGCCGACCGCCGCCGCCGCATTCGCGGCCGCGAGCCCGAGGATGTCGGCATTGGTGTCGACGTCCTCGCCGTACTGCTGCGCGAACACGCGCGCGGCGGCCGCGCTCTGCGCGATGATCATCACGAAGCACGACGCGGCGACCGGCACGAGATCGAGAAACTGCTGCCACGTGACGGACGGCCAGCGCAGCGGCGGCAGCCCGCCCGCGACCGGCCCGAGCACCGCGATGCCGTGCGCGGCGAAGCCGAACGCATGGCTCGCGCCGATGCTGCCCGCGACCGCGATCATCGGCATCGGCACGCGCGGCAGGAACCGCTTGCACGCGAGAATCGCGACGACCACGAGTGCCGCGAGCGCGAAGGTCGGCCGGTTCGCGTGGACGAGATGCGTGACGACATAGGCGAGTTGCGCGAGGCTGCGCGATGCCGGGTACGGCACGGCTAAGCCGAGCATGTCGCCGAGCATCGCGATCGATACCTGCACGCCGACGCCGGCGAGAAAGCCGACCAGCACGGTGCGCGACAGGAAATCGGCGAGAAAGCCAAGCTTGAAGATGCGCGCGAGCAGCAGCATCGCGGCGGTCAGCAGCGCGACCATGCCGGCCAGCGCCGCATAGTCGGCGCTGCCGGCCGGCGCCATCGATGCAAGCCGGCTCGCGAAGATCGTCGCGGTCGCGGAATCGGCGGCGACCACGAGATGGCGCGACGCACCGAAGCACGCGAACGCGATGAGCGGCAGGAACACCGTGTAAAGGCCCGTGACGGCCGGCATGCCGGCGATGCGCGCGTAACCGAGCACCTGCGGGATGTCCATCGACGCGAGCGAAATGCCCGCGAATACGTCGCGGATGGCCCCCGCGCGGCGGATCGGCAGGATGCCTTTCAGCAGCCGCACGCCTGACGGACGGTTTTCGCTGGAATCTTGCATGCGTGAAATGCGTGATGACGAAGTGACGGGGTGACGCGGTTCGCGAAGTCGTTCGCGCATCGTGCCTCGGGCAGGCATCGCATGGCAAGTGCGCGAAGCTGCCGCGTATCGCTCACCGTCGGCAAGCGACGCACCGGCAACGCATGCGATGCCCGCATGATGGCATGGATCGCCGATCCAGCGCCGTCACCCGCGAAGGCCTGCAGCAAAGGCGTCGAGCCGATCGCGGGCATGCATGCGACGCATCCGATAACCGGTGCGCACACGGGCTTGCGGTGATGCGGATTCGCCCTTCACCTCACCCGATTAAAGAGGATACCTGCGCAATGGTGAGAAGGTTCGGGAGCCGCGCGCCGCCCGCCGTCCGTTAGACGCATGTACCCGGAACCCGATGGCACAATCACGGTCCCTTTCATGTGCCCTTCACCGGGCGCGCGCCGCGTCGCGGCGCCGATTCAACACACAAGAAGGCCCCTGTCTGCCCCTATGACCCTGAACGAATCCTGGTTTGCGCCGCTCGTCGGCCTCCTCGTCCTCCTCGCCGCCGCCGGCGCAATCACCGCTGCCGTCCATTTCCTGCTGTTTCGCGTGGTCGCGCGGCTCGCACGGCTGTCGGCCACGCGCGTCGACGACGCGCTGTTCGAGTTCGGCGCGTTCAGGTGGCTGAACCGTATCGTCCCGTTCGTCGTGATCAAGCTCGGCCTCGGCGCGGTGCCCGACATTCCCGACACGGCCGTGCAGGTCGCCGACAAGGTGCTGTTCGCGCTGATCGTGTTCCTCGTGACGATGACCATCAGCGCGACGCTGTCCGCGCTCGAACACACGCATCGCACGCACCATCGCGACCAGCCGCGCCTGTCGCTGAAAGGCGCGATGCAGCTCGTCAAGCTCGTGATGTTCATCACGGCCGCGCTGGTCGTGATAGGCGATGCGACCGGCAAGCAGATCGGCCTGCTGCTGTCCGGCATCGGCGCGATGTCCGCGGTGCTGATGCTGATCTTCAAGGACACGCTGCTCGGCCTCGTCGCGGGCGTGCAGCTGTCGTCGAACGACATGCTGCGGATCGGCGACTGGATCACGATGCCGTCGGCCGGCGCGGACGGCACGGTCATCGACATCACGCTGAACACCGTCAAGGTCGCGAACTTCGATCACACGATCATCACGGTGCCGACGTGGAAGCTGATCACCGAGAGCTACCAGAACTGGCGCGGGATGACCGAAGCGGGCGGCCGCCGCATCAAGCGCGCGCTGTTCGTCGACGCGACGAGCGTGCGCTTTCTCTCCAGCGACGAGATCGAACGGCTCGAACGCCTGACGCTGCTGAAGGACTATCTCGAGGACAAGGTCGACGCGATCGAGCAATGGAACGGCACGCTCGGCGCGGCGGGCGATTGCCCGGCGAACCGCCGCCAGTTGACGAATCTCGGCACGTTCCGCGCGTATGTCGCGAACTATCTGAAGGGCCATCCGCGGATCCGCCGCGACATGACCTGCATGGCGCGGCAGTTGCCGCTCACGGCCGAAGGCATTCCGCTCGAACTGTACTGCTTCACCGATACGACGACGTGGGTCGACTACGAGACCATCCAGGCCGACCTGTTCGACCACCTGATCGCGGTGCTGCCGGAGTTCGGACTGCGCGTGTACCAGCACCCGTCGGGCTTCGACATGCGGCAGATGGCCGGCGCCGTGCAAGCCGGGCTGCAAGCGCCGCACGCGGGTTGAACCATGCCACGGCGGCCGGCCACCGGCCGCCGCCTGCCACCGGGCACAGCGGCACTCACCGCGACGCGCACTCCGATGCGAGCCGCCCCAGCACCTTCAGCGCTTCCTCGATCTGCCGCGACCACGGATAGCTGTAGTTGAGCCGGATGAAATGCCGGTAATCGGTGCCCGCCGAGAACATGTGTCCGGGCCCGACCGTGATCCGCTGCGCGAGCGCGAGCGTGTAAAGCTTCATCGCATCGACCTGCGGCGGCAGCTCGACCCACAGCACATACCCGCCCTGCGGCTGCGACAGCCGCGTGCCTTCCGGAAAGAACCGCCGCACCATCGCGCTCATCAGGCTCGCCTGCTGCGCGTACTGCTTGCGCATGCGCCGCAGATGGAAATCGTAGCCGTCGTGTTTCAGGTACTCGGCGATCGCCAGTTGCTCGATCGCGGGCGTCGCGAGCGTGTTCAGGAATTTCAGCTTCTCGACCTGGTCGCGGTAGCGGCCCGGCATCGCCCAGCCGATCCGGTAGCGCGGCGACAGGCTTTTCGTGAACGACGCGCAATGCAGCACGAGCCCGTCGCGGTCGAACGACTTCAGTGCGCTCGGCGTCGTGTCGCCGAAGTGCAGCTCGTGATAGACGTCGTTCTCGATCGCCGGCACGCCGTGCTTCGCCAGCAGCTCGACGAGCGCGCGCTTGCGCGCGTCGGGCATCTGGAAGCCGAGCGGATTCTGGAAATTCGGCATCACCATGCACGCGGCGATACGCTCGCGCTCGAGGATCCGTTCGAGCGCATCGAGATCGATGCCGTCGACCGGATGCGTCGCGACTTCGAGCGCACGCATGCCCATCCGCTCGATCGCGTGCAGCATCGCGTAGAACGTCGGCGACTCGACGGCGATCGTGTCGCCCGGCTTCGCGACGGCCTGCAGGCACAGGTTGATCGCCTCGGTCGCGCCGATCGTCATCACGATCTCGCCCGGCTCGACCGCGATTCCGCGCTCCGCATAACGCCGCGCGATCTGGCGGATCAGTTCCTGGTTGCCGGGCGGCAGGTCGTCGATCACGCCCCAGCGCGTGCGGCGGCGTCCGATCGCCTGCGCATAGCGCGCGAGGCGCTGCACCGGGAACTGCGATGCATCGGGATACGGCGAACCGAGCGGCACCGCATCGTCGCGCGCGATCGAGCGCAGCGTCGACAGCACGAGCCGGCTCACGTCCACCGCCGACGGCTCGGCGGCCGGCGCCGACATGTGCAGTTCGGCGTCGGCCGGTGCCGCCGCGCGCGCCCGCACGAAATAGCCCGACTGCGGCCGGCTTTCGATCAGGCCGCGGCTTTCGAGCACGAGGTATGCGCGCAGCACCGTCGTGACGCTGAGCTGCTGCTGACGGCTCGCCTGGCGCACCGACGGAATCCGCTCGCCGGGCCGGTACACGCCGCGCTCGATCTGCGCCTGGAGATCGTCGGCCAGTTGTTCGTAACGCTTCACGCGCCTCCCTTTCAACTTCCCTTCAACAACACAGTTGCGATCCGCACTGTCTGAATGGCCGAAACTGTACTCTTTTTTGAAGTGAACAGGTGTACACACAGCCGGACGGGTGCCGCGCGTACTCTGCATCCATCGACCCCGACACCTGCTGCATCATGAAAAAGAAATCCGCCACCGCGCGCATCGAACCGTACACCCACCCGGCCGCCGGCTGGGGCGCGCTGAAAGCCGTCACGATCAACCTGATCAAGGAAAAGGTCGCCGGCGGCAACTACCGTACGCTGCTGCGCCAGAACCAGCCGGACGGCTTCGACTGCCCCGGCTGCGCGTGGCCCGACCGCCAGCACGCATCGACGTTCGAATTCTGCGAGAACGGCGTGAAGGCGGTGGCCGCCGAAGCGACGAGCAAGCGCGTGACGCCCGAATTCTTCGCCGCGCATACGGTCACCGAGCTGCTCGAACAGTCGGATTTCGAACTCGAGCAACACGGCCGGCTCACCGACCCGATGGTGTACGACGCGCAGACCGACCGCTACGTGCCGATCGCGTGGGACGACGCGTTCGAACTGATCGCGCGCCACCTGCGCGCGCTGCCCGACCCGAACCAGGCCGCGTTCTACACGTCCGGCCGCGCGAGCAACGAAGCGGCGTTCCTGTACCAGCTGCTCGTGCGGCGGTACGGCACCAACAACTTCCCCGACTGCTCGAACATGTGCCACGAGGCGACGAGCCGCGGGCTGCCCGCGTCGGTCGGCGTCGGCAAGGGCACCGTCACGCTCGACGATTTCGAGCACGCGGACACGCTGCTGATCTTCGGCCAGAACCCCGCGACCAACCATCCGCGGATGATGGGCGAACTGCGCGAGTGCGCGAAGCGCGGCGCGACGATCGTGTCGATCAACCCGCTGAAGGAACGCGGCCTCGAACGCTTCGCCGATCCGCAAAGCCCGCTCGAGATGCTGACGATGTCGGGCACAAAGATCGCATCGACGTTCATCCAGCCGACGATCGGCGGCGATTTCGCGCTGGTCAAGGGGATGGCGAAACGCGTGCTCGAACTCGACGACGCCGCGCGCGCCGCCGGTGCGCCGCGCGTGCTCGACACCGCGTTCATCGGCGAGCATACGGCCGGCTTCGACGCGTTCGCCGACGATCTGCGCAATGAAAGCTGGTCCGCGCTGACAGCCGAAAGCGGCGTGCCGTACGAGCAGATCGACAGCCTTGCACAGCTCTATGCGCGCAGCGAGCGCGTGATCGCGACGTGGGGCATGGGTATCACGCAGCACAAGCATTCTGTCGCCACCGTGCAGATGCTGACGAACCTGATGCTGATGCGCGGCAACATCGGCCGCCCCGGCGCCGGCCTGTGCCCGGTGCGCGGCCACTCGAACGTGCAGGGCAACCGCACGGTCGGCATCGAGGAAAAGCCGTCACCGGCGTTCCTCGACCGGCTCGGCCACGTGTTCGATTTCGAACCGCCGCGCCACCACGGCTACGACGTCGTCGAGACGATCGAGGGGATGCTCGAAGGCCGCGTGAAGGTGTTGATCGGCCTCGGCGGCAACTTCGCGATGGCGACGCCCGACACGCCGCGCACGTGGGAAGGCATGCGCCGCTGCGACCTGTCGGTGCACATCACGACGAAACTGAACCGCAGCCACCTGATCCACGGCCGCGACGCGCTGATCCTGCCGACGCTCGGCCGCACCGAGATCGACCTGCAGGACAACGTCGCGCAAGGCGTGACGGTCGAAGATTCGATGAGCATGGTTCACGTGTCGTACGGAATGAACAAGCCGGCGTCGCCGAACCTGATGTCGGAACCCGCGATCGTCGCGCATATGGGCCACGCGCTGTTCGGCAGCGGCAAGATCGACTGGCTCGCGTACAAGGACGATTACGCGAAGATCCGCGACGCGATCGAGGCGACGCTCGACGACTTCTACGACTACAACACGCGCATCGCGCGGCCGGGCGGCTTCCACCTGCGCGTCGCATCGCGCGACCGCGAATGGCTCACGCCGACGGCCAAGGCGAACTTCATCGCGCACGCGCTGCCGACCGACACGCCGATCCAGCGCGCCCGCGCGCTGCACGGCGAGCGCCTGATGACGCTGATGACGACGCGCTCGCACGACCAGTACAACACGACCGTCTACGGGCTCGACGACCGCTATCGCGGCGTGTTCGGCCAGCGCCGCGTGGTGTTCGTCAACCGCGACGATCTCGCGATGCTCGGCCTGAAGGCCGGCGAATGGGTCGACATGGAAACCGTGTGGCACGACGGCATCGAGCGGCGCGCGGACGGCTTCCTGCTCGTCGAGTACGACATCCCGCGCGGCTGCATCGGCGCGTACTACCCGGAAACCAACCCGCTCGTGCCGCTCGACAGCGTCGGCGACGTGTGCAACACGCCGACGTCGAAGTCGGTGCCCGTGCTGCTGCATCGCGCGGCCGCGCCGGCCTCGACCGCCGCCTGACGGAGCCCGACGATGATCGTTCGTCCGCGCGAGCACTGGCTGCGGATGCTGCTCGTCTGGAACGGCTCGGTGCTGCCGACCATCCTGCCGCAGCTCGTGCTGACGCTCGCGATCAGCCTCGTCGCGGTGTGGGGCGGCGGCCGTGTGCTCGGCGAAAAGGTGCCGCTGAACCCGACGCCGTTCACGCTGATCGGCCTTACGCTCGCCATCTTCGCGGGGTTTCGCAACAATGCGAGCTACGACCGCTACCGCGAGGCGCGGCAATTGTGGGGCGGCGTGCTGACCGCCACGCGCACGCTGGTGTCGCAGGCGCTCTGCTACGGCGCGGTCGATCGCGACGACGATGCGCGGCGCGCGTTCGTGCGGACGGTCGTCGCGTTCGTCTATGCGCTCAAGCATCAACTGCGCGGCACCGATCCGGCCGCGGACCTGCGCGCGCTGCTCGACAGCGGCACCTATGCGCACGTCGCCGCCGCGCGGTTCCGTCCGGTCGCGATCGTGCACGAGCTGCGCGAAACGTTCGCCGCGCGCGCCGATGCGGGCCGCCTCGCCGACACGCGCCTGTGGATGCTCGACGCGCGCCTCGACGATCTCGTCGCGATGGTGAGCGGCTGCGAGCGCATCGCGTCGACGCCGATCCCGTTTTCGTACGACGTGCTGCTGCACCGGACCATCTATGCGTACTGCGTGCTGCTGCCGTTCGGCCTGGTCGACTCGATCGGCGCGGCGACGCCGTTCGTCACCGTGTTCGTCGCGTATACGCTGATCGCGCTCGACGCGATCGCGCATGCGATCGCCGAGCCGTTCGGCGACGGGCCGAACCATCTCGCACTCGATGCAATCACGCGGCAGATCGAACGCACGCTGCTCGAACTGAACCGCGAGCCGCTGCCGGCGGAAGTGACGCCCGGCCGATCCTATCGGCTCACCTGACGCGCGCCGCAAACACCAGACGTAACGAACGCTTGCAATCGATACAGGCCGACACGTCAACAACCGGTGCCCGCTCCGCGTTTTCTCTTCAAGCGCCCACCATTCGAACGCGCAACGACAGGAGAAAACACCATGCGAGCCCTTGCCCGCCATCTCGCGATCGCCGCCACGCTGATGTCGGTGCTGACCGGCACCGCGTTCGCCGACACGCCGTGGCAGCACGCGCATCCGCGCCGCGAAGAGGTCAACCGGCGTCTCGCAAACCAGAATCGCCGCATCCATCACGAAGTGAAGGAAGGCGAGATGTCGCACGCACAGGCCGCGCGCCTGCACCGCGACGACCGCAAGATCCGCCGGGAAGAGCGGGACATGGCCGTGCAGGATCGCGGCCACATCACCAAGAGCGAACAGCGCGTGCTGAACCGGCAGGAAAATACGGTCGGCAACAAGATCGGCCAATAAGCGACCACAACAAGCGCCCAATCGCCATCGCCTGAAACGCCCGCTGCCGCCGTGCGGCAGCGGGTGCTTGTTGTATCGAATCGTTTCAACGTGACGTCCGCGTCAAATGCCGCGGGTATACTCCGTCGTCAGCCGCTTGCCGTAATCGACCGTCAAAAACGGCCCGATTCCGGGCGGTTTCGTCGCGAAGCTTCGCGTTTCGCCTCCCCCGCGCCCCAGCCTCGACACGAGACACTCGACGATCCGACCATGAAACGATTCCTGCTGCTCCTTCCCGCCGCCCTGCTCGCCGCCTGCGGCTCCGCTCCCTCGTCCGATTCGGCCTCATCCGGCGCAGCGCCGATGATCTACGTGTCGTCGCAACGCCCGGCCCACGCGATCGCCAACTGCCTCGACAGCCGCCTGTCGGGCACCGAGCAGTCGCAGCACAACGGCGTGACCGACATCGCCGTCGGCTCGAACTCGTACTTCGTCACGCTCACGCCGTCGGGCAACGGCTCGGTCGTCAAGGTCGTGCGCGGCTCGGGCAGCGAGCCGCCCGAGGAAGCGATGCGCTTCGCGATCGCGCGCTGCGTGATCTGATCCGCCACCTGCCGGCGCCGGGCGCTCGCCCGGCCCGCTCCCGCGCGCCACCGCGCGCGCATCGAATATTTTCATCCGGGTAGCCGTCGATGAGAGAATCGCACCCACGATTCCTTTTCAACGGAGCCCGCATGAAGCACCTGCTGTCCCGGCTGTTCGTCAGCGCCGCGCTCGTCGCGCTTGTTCCGGCGTTGCCGGTGCAGGCCGCCACGCCGCCCGGCATCTTCGTCGTCGCCACGCAGCTCGGCGAATTCACGACCCTCGACCCGAGCGGGATCTACGAACTGGTGCCGTCCGAGTACGTCGCGAACACCTACGAACGCCTGGTGCGCGTCGACCTGAAGGACCCGACGCACTTCGACGGGCAGATCGCGCAATCGTGGACGGTCGGCGCCGACGGCGTGACCTACACGTTCAAGCTGCGCCCGGGCCTCACGTTCCACTCCGGCAACCCGGTGACCGCCGACGACGTCGCGTGGTCGCTGCAGCGCACCATCCTGCTCGACAAGGGGCCGGCCGGCGTGCTCGCCGATCTCGGCCTCACGAAGGCGAACGTGACGCAGAAGGTACGCGCGATCGACCCGCAGACCGTCGTGCTCGAAACCGACCGCAAGTACGCGCCGAGCTTCGTGCTCAACGTGCTGAGCGCGTGCCCTGCATCGGTGTTCGACAAGAAGCTGCTGCTGTCGCACCAGCAGGGCAACGATTTCGGCAGCGGCTGGCTCAGGACCAACGACGCGGGCTCGGGCCCGTACCAGCTCGTCAAGTGGACGCCGAACGAAAGCATCGTGCTGCAGCGTTTCGACCAATACCGCACGCCGTACCCGATGAAGCGCGTCGTGCTGCGCCACGTGCCCGAAGCGTCCGCGCAGCGGCTGCTGCTGGAGAACGGCGACGCCGACGCCGCGCGCAACCTGAGCCCCGACAGCCTCGCCGCGCTGACGAAGGCCGGCAAGATCAAGGTCGCGTCGTGGCCGGTGTCCGCGCTGCTGTACCTGAGCCTGAACACGAAGAACCCGAACCTCGCGAAGCCCGACGTGCAGCAGGCGATGAAATGGCTCGTCGACTACGACGGCATCCAGCGCAACATCGTCAGCACGACCTACAAGGTGCATGAAACCTTCCTGCCCGAGGGCTTCCTCGGCACGCTGAACGCGCGGCCGTACAAGCAGGACGTCGCGAAGGCGAAGGCGCTGCTCGCGAAGGCCGGCTTGCCGAACGGCTTCGACGTGACGATGGACATGCCGAACGACTATCCGTACCTCGAGATCGCGCAGGCGCTGCAGGCGAACTTCGCGCAGGGCGGCATCCGCGTGAAGCTGATCCCCGGCGATGCGAAGCAGGCGATCGGCAAGTACCGCGCGCGCCAGCACGACATCTTCATCGGCGAATGGTCGCCCGACTACATGGACCCGAACAGCAACGCGCGCGGCTTCGCGTGGAACCCGGACAACTCGGACCAGTCGCCGACCAAGATGCTCGCGTGGCGCAACAGCTGGGACATTCCGCAACTGACGAAGGACACCGAGGCCGCGCTCGTCGAGCCGTCGCCCGCGAAGCGCGCGCAGCGTTACGAAGCGCTGCAGAAAGCCGTGCTCGCGAACTCGCCGTTCATCATCATGTTCGAGAAGGTGGTGCAGGTCGCGACGCGCCCCGGCGCGACCGGGCCGGAAATCGGGCCGATCAACGATCTCGTGTCATACCGGACGCTCGCGAAGTAATCGCGGCTGCGGTCAGGCGCAGCGCAAAGACACCGAACTGACGGCGCATTTCTGGCATCGGGTCGCGGCCGGCGCCGTCACCACGCTGCGCTCGACGAGCGTCGGCGGCCAGCAGCACAATGCGATCCGGCGGCTTCGCGAAGCACCGGACATGCAGCACAGGAGGCGGCGGCCCGGCGGTCGCCGCGCACCGCCGCCGTTCAATTGAATGCCGCCCACACCAGATACGCATTCAGCCCGACGATCACGATCGTCGCTGCGCCGGCGACGATCCGCAACGGCATCCGCATTGCGTAAGCACCCATCACATCCTCGCGCGCCGACAGCATCAGCAGCGCGATCATCGGCATCGGCAGCACGAAACTCAGCACGACCTGACTTGCCACCATTGCGCGCGTGACGTCGCAGCCGAGCGCGACCATCGCGAACGCGGGCGCGACCGTCACCGCGCGCCGCATCCATACCGACATGCGGCGGCGGATGAAACCCTGCATCACGACCTGCCCGGCCATCGTGCCGACCACCGAACTCGACACGCCCGACGTCAGCAGCGCAACGAGAAACAGCGCACCGGCCGCCGGCCCGAGCACCGGGATCAGCGTGTGATACGCGGCGCCGATGTCCGTCATGCCTGGCGCGCTCAGGTGGAACGCCGACGACGCCATCATCACCATCGCGAGATTCACGAACCCGGCCAGCCCGAGCGCGACGACGACCTCGCGGTTCGAGAAACGCACGAGCCGCCGCCGTTCCGTGTCGTCGCGCGGCGCGGCGCGATCCTGCGTCAGGCCCGAATGCAGATACAGCGTGTGCGGCATGATCGTCGCTCCGATGATCCCGACCGCGATCGTCAGCGCCGCATGATCCGGAATCTGCGGGACGACAAGGTGGAACGCGGCCGCGTGCCAGTCCTGCGGCGCGATCAGCAGCTCGCCGAGATAGCACGCGCCGATCACGCCGACCAGCGCCGCGATCGCGGCTTCCAGCGGCCGGAAGCCGCGCTTTTCGAGCGCGAGGATCGCGCAGGTCGCGCACGCCGTCGCGATCATCCCCGCGAACAGCGACAGGTGGCACAACAGCCCGAATGCGAGCGCGCCGCCGAGGAATTCGGCGAGATCGGTCGCCATCGCGGCGATCTCGGACGCGGCCCACATGCCCCACACGACCGGCGCGGGGAAACGGTCGCGGCACAGCTCCGCGAGATTGCGGCCGGTCACGATGCCGAGCTTCGCCGACATCGCCTGGAACAGCATCGCGATCGCGTTCGCGGCCAGCACGACCCACAGCAGCCGGTAGCCGTACGCGGCGCCGGCCTGGATGTTGGTCGCGAAGTTGCCGGGATCCATATAGCCGATCGACGCGACCACGGCCGGGCCGACGAACGGCAGCAGCGCGGCGACACCGGTGCGGCGCCCTTCCAGCGCGGCGCGCGCCGCGCCGTCGGCGCGCTCGGGAGACAGCGCCGGCAGCGCGAAGCCGCCGGCGGGTTTGCTCGTGACGGGAATCATGGTGTGTTGTGTTCCGTTCGGATAAGGAGGGCTTGCCCGGAAGCGGGCGCCGCGGCCGGCCTGCCGGCTGCCGGCCGTGGTGGCGCGACGACAGCGTTACAGCGGCACGACGTCGGGACGGTTGCGCGGAAACTGCGCGATCACGTCCGGCGCGACGTTCAGGTGCGCCTCGACGAGCTTCGGCGGCGTATGCGCGAGCCAGTCGGACAGCGACACTTCGGCGTAGCGGTCGGTCTTGAAGATCTCGAGGAACACCAGGTCGGTCTTGCCGGTGTTCTGCACGTAGTGTCCGAGGCTCTTCTTCACGTAGCCGACGTCGCCCGCGCGGAAGTCGGCCGTCTGCGCCTTCGGCCCCGTGTCGAACACGGTCATCCGGGCCTCGCCCTGCAGGTAGTACTGCCATTCGTCCGCGTTCGGATGCCAGTGCAGCTCGCGCATGCCGCCCGGATGCACGGTGACGAGCGCCGCCGCGACGGTCGTCGACACGTTGAAGTTGGTGCTGTCCGCGATCCGCACTTCGCCGCCGCGCGTCTTCCTGACCGGCTTCATATCGCCGAGCGAGAAGACGAACGGATGCGGCGGCGCACCGGCCGACGAAGCCGACGCGCGCTGGGCTTCCGCGAGCGGACCGGGCTCGTCGCCCTGGAAGATCCACAGGTTGTCGAGCGGAACGTTCCTGAATGCATCGGCCGGCACGCCGAAGTTCAGCGCGAGCACGTCGGGCGGCGTATGCGCGACCCAGTCGGTCAGCAGCAGCGTATTGAATTCCGACGCACGGCCGTTATCGAACGCGAGCAGGAATTCGGCGCCGTCGGTGCCGAGGCCCTGCAGCGAATGCGGCAGGCCGGGCGGGAAATACCAGAGATCGCCGGTTTTCACGTCCTGCACCGACGGCCGCCCCAGCTCGTCGAGCACCGTGATCCGGCAACGGCCGTCGAGCATGATCGCCCACTCGGCCTGCTGGTGCCAGTGCATCTCGCGAATGCCGCCGCGCGTCAGGCGCATGTTGACGCCGGAAATGGTTTCCGAAATCGCAAAATCGTCCTGCGTGACTTCGCGCGCCCATCCGCCATTTTGAATTCGTTTATGGGCATTATTGAAAGACGCCCAGAATAATGGCATCCCGTTGATATCGGTGGCCGGCGGATCCTGAAAAGACGGAAACTGGTTGGCGATTGCCGGATTTTTCGGGCCCGGGTCGGTCAGGCTCTGGCGGTTGCGCGCATTCACCGCGCCTTCCGGCGGACTGTCCGGATTGCCGAACGAGGCGGCCTTGGCCGATACCGCAATGCCCGCGGCGGCAATGGCGCCGGCCGTACCCGCCAGCATCTTGCGTCGAGAAAGATTCGTCATGATTTCCTCTTCATTCTTGTGATTAAGAGAATTTCCGCTACGGAATACCTGCCGTTTTTCGGATTATCGAAAATCAAACATCCCGTGACGCAAGTTAAATACAAATCGCAGCAAAACTTAAATGAATTATTAACCTGAATTAATGATTTAAACTGATCGACTTTAATTTTTGTAATTATTGCGGTGCAGCGGGATGCCGGAATGTCACCGATGTCGGCGAATCGGTCTGGTCCGGTGAATGCGGAAATACGACCGCGCGCGGTCGTGATGCCGTGCATGGCGACCCGAGATGATCGAGACACGCGACGCGCGATCACGATGCGCTGCAGTCGATTCGGATAACTGATCGTGAAAAACGGAAACAAGCGGATGCCGATACGTCGAACGCCAGCCGACCGGGCCGGGCCGAGGCGCGGTTTACTCCCGCGGCATTTCGGCGAGCCGTTGCGCGGCGAACCGCAATCCACCCAGGACGCGCTCCGCCACCCTCGCCGGAAAACCGGGAGGCAGCGCAGCGCCGACCGACTCGATCACGTGCGGCGTCGTCGCGATGAGCCGTTCGACGATCGGTGTCGCGATATCGCCGAGCAGGCAATATTCGGCCATCGCGGTGAAGTGCCGTCGCGTCACGTCGCGCATCGCATAGTGCTTGCGCTTGCCGTGCACGGCCATCGCGAGCTTCGCCTTGTGCCACGACCACTGGTTCGCGCCATCGCCTTCGACCGGCCAGATCGACATCACGTCATAGAGCGGCGTGAGACGGAAACGGCCGCCCGGCAGCAGGCGCAGGCTGAAGTTCTTCGCATGCCCGTCTGGCGCAGCAAGCATCCAGAATACGATCAGGGCCGCGAACAGTGTGTCGAGATCCTCCCGCGCCGTTTCCGAACGGCGCAGGAGGCCGGCCAGGTCCGGCACGCCGGGGCCGCCCTGCGACTCGTACTTCAGGTGAGGCGGCACGCCGAGCGCCTGGCAGAAGTCCTCCTGCGGCAAGCGCAACAGCCACCCGCCGTCACGATGCAACGTACGATCGAACCGTTCGACCGACAGTACCGTGTGCGCGCCGAAACGCACGATTTCCGCATTCGCCGCCGGCAGGCCGAACGCTCGCAGAATCGCGAGACACAACCACTCGTTTTCGACAGAGGCCGTGAGATCGGCCCGCTTGTTGCCGACCAGCCCGAGCGGCAACTTGAGAATATGCGTCGTCGGCGTCGCGCCATGCGGGCGCATCCAGCGTCCGTCGTGAAACAGCAGTGCGGTCTTTTCCTGCGCACCGGCCAGCGACAGCCGGAAATCGTCGTCGTTCCCGGCCCCCGTCGTCACGCCGCTCGCCTGATCGAGCACGCGTGCGACGTCGTCGTCCGACAGCGGCGTACCGTCGATACGATCCAGGCCGGCTGGCGCATCGTCTTCGCCGAGCAATTGCACCGCCCCGACGCAGTCACGACCGAGCGCGGCGAGCAGATCGAACGGCTCGGTCGTCGCCGTACCGAACCGGGCGGCCAAGCGGCGCCGAATGGCGTCGCTGTCCGGAAGCAGGTTGTCGAAATAGTGATTGACGCGTTCGCCGCGCAACGGTGCCTCGCCGACACCAAACGGCAGCGACAGCGACAACGGGCGGCCGACAGCCGACTGCTTCCAGCCGGCGTCGTACCGCAGTTCCATGTCGCCGCGCGCGGGAATCCGCCATGTGCCGACCCGCTGGCCATTCGTCCAGATCGACAACGCGCGGGTGTGCGATTTGCGTCCCATCGCTTACCACTCGACGTCGGCTACGTCGCGCCCGTCCTTCGTGCGGATGCTGAGTTCGAGGCCGTACAGCGCGGTCAGCTCGAGCAACTGGCTGAGCGACAGGCTTTCGGTACGCGTGGATTCGAGCAGCGACAGACGCGATTGGCCCACGCCGATTCGCACAGCCGCTTCGGCTTGCGTCAGGCCCTTGGCCTGCCGGGCGGAAGACAGGATTTCGCCCAGTTGCGCGGGCGTATTGACGATGAAGTTCACGGCGCGGATTCCTGTAGGCAATAAGTGCAGTATATTCCTGACAGGCATAAACGCAAATTATTCCCCACAGACATAAACTCCAAATATGCCTGACAGACATAAAACGTACCTTTGCATGCCATCACCCGCCCCTTGAACGCGTTTTCGACCCTATCACCCGTCCTCACGCCATAGTTTTTATCCGCTGGCGCGAATGATTTTGGCTTTGTTAGATAGATGACATCGAATCATTCAATGACAATGATCTAACATACCGATGATCTGCGCCTTCGCCCATACCGTCGAATCCCGCTTTGCCGAGCTGACGCCGACCGCGAAGCGCATCGCGAGCTACATGCTCGCGAACCTCGATCGGCTCGGCCTCGAAACCGCCGACCAGATCGCGCAGCAAACCGGCACCAGCGGCATCTCGGTCGGGCGTTTCCTGCGCAGCGTCGGTTACCGCAATCTCGACGACCTGAAACGCGAACTGCGCGGCGGCGACGATCGCCCGTGGATGATCACCGACCGGCTCGACGAATACCGCCGCACCGCCGGCACGCAACCGGCCGAAGGCAGCGACGGCGCGCTCGCGTCGTCGCTCGAACGCGAACTCGATGCGATCCGCCACGTGTACCGGCTCGCCGAAGGCCCCGTGTTCGCGCAGGTCGCCGATCGCATCGCGCATGCCGACGCCGTATTCATCCTCGGCATCCAGTCGACGCGCGGGATCAGCAACGCGTTCAGCAGCTACCTCGAATACCTGCGCCCGCGCGTGTTCTACTCCGACGGCCAGTCGGGCTCGTATGTCGATTCGCTGAACTCCGAATTCGAGCGGCCGTACTGCATCGTCACCGACACGCGCGCGTATTCGCGCAGCGCGCGCCGCTATTGCCAGGCGGCCGCCGAACGCGGGCAGCCGTTCGCGCTGGTCACCGATCTCTCGTGCCCGTGGGCCCGCGAATGGCCGGCCGACCTGCTGCAGGTGAAGACCGACGTCGGCCAGTTCTGGGATTCGCTCGCGCCGCTCACCTGCCTGTTCAACCTGCTGATCACGGCCGTCGTCGACCGCCTCGGCCCCGCGATCGACCGGCGCGTCGCGCGCAATCGCGAACTGCAGCACACGTTCGACCAATTCGAATCCTGAGCGAGCCTGAACCAACCCGAACCGCCGATGAACGACCACCGCCTCGTCGAAATCACGCCCGCCACGCATCGCGTCGACATCGATCTCGTCTACGCGACCGACCGCAACCTGACCGGCAAGCCGATCTACCGCCGCGCGCACTGTCTGCTGCTGGAACCGGCCGAAGCCGCATTGCGCCGCGCGGTCGACGTCGCCGCGCAGGCCGGCTTCACGCTGCGCATCTACGACGCGTACCGGCCGCCGCAGGCGCAGCAGGTGCTGTGGGATTTCCTGCCCGATCCGGACTTCATCGCCGATCTCGGCCGCGGCTCGAATCACAGCCGCGGCACCGCGCTCGACCTGACGCTGGTCGGCGCAAACGGCGAGCCGCTCGACATGGGCACGGGCTTCGACGAGATGGTTGCCGCGTCGGGCCACTTCCACGCGGGGCTGCCCGAAACCGTGCAACGCAATCGCCTGCTGCTGCTCGGCGTGATGCGCGCGGCCGGCTTCGCGCACATCGACAGCGAATGGTGGCACTACGAATTGCCCGGCTCGCACGCGCTGCCGCAGATCGACAACGCGGCGAGCGGCCCGTGGCGCCTGATGTAATGCACGTCCCGTTGCCGTTTTACGTTCACCCATTGCACGTTCACCTCACGATGGAGCGCAAATGAAACCCCTGACATCCCGGCTCGTCGCGGCGCTGGCCGCCGCATCCGTTCTCGCCGCCGTTCCGCTGTCCGCCGCGCACGCGGAAACGCCGAAGGACCTGTTCGTGATGGCCACGCTGCTCGACGAATTCACGACGCTCGACCCGGGCGAGATCTACGAGCTGGTGCCGGAGGAATACGTCGCGAACACGTACGACCGGCTCGTGCGGGTCGACCTGCGCGATCCGTCGAAATTCAACGGCGATGTCGCGCAGTCGTGGTCGGTGAGCACCGACGGGCTGACCTATACGTTCAAGCTGCGCGCCGGCCTCAAGTTCCATTCGGGCAACCCGCTGACGGCCGACGACGTCGCATGGTCGATCCAGCGCGCGGTGCTGCTCGACAAGGGCCCGGCCGCCGTGCTGAACGGCATCGGCCTCACGAAGGCGAACGTCGCGGCGAACGTGAAGAAGCTCGACGACCTGACAGTGTCGGTCACGACCGACCGCAAATACGCGCCGACCTTCGTGCTGAACGTGCTCGGCTCGTGGCCCGCGTCGGTGCTGGACAAGAAGCTGCTGCTGTCGCACCAGCAGGGCAACGACTTCGGCAATGCGTGGCTGAAGACCAACGAGGCCGGCTCCGGCGCGTACAAGCTGGTCAAGTGGACGGCCGGCGACAGCATCGTGCTGCAGCGCTTCGACGGCTACCGGCTGCCGCTCGCGATGAAGCGCATCGTGCTGCGCCACGTGCCCGAAGCGGCGAGCCAGCGGCTGCTGCTGGAAAACGGCGACGTCGACGCGGCGCGCGACCTGAGCCCCGACGATCTCGCTTCCGTCGTGAAATCCGGCAAGGCGAAGGTCGCGGCGTCACCGCAGGCGACGCTGCTGTATCTCGGCCTGAACACGAAGAACCCGACGCTCGCGAAGCCCGACGTGCAGGAAGCGCTGAAGTGGCTGGTCGACTATGCGGGCATCCAGGCCAACGTCGTGAAGACGACCTACAAGGTGCACCAGACCTTCCTGCCCGAAGGCTTCCTCGGCACGCTGAACACGAACCCGTACAAGCTCGACGTCGCGAAGGCGAAGGCGCTGCTCGCGAAGGCCGGCGTGCCGAACGGCTTCTCGGTGACGATGGACGTGCGCAACGACTATCCGTACACGGAGATCGCGCAGGCCGTACAGGCGAATTTCGCGCAGGCGGGCGTCAAGGTGCAGTTGATCCCCGGCGACAACAAGCAGACGCTCGCGAAATACCGCGCTCGCCAGCACGACATCTACATCGGCGAATGGTCGGCCGACTACATCGATCCGCACAGCAACGCGCAGGGTTTCGCATGGAACCCCGACAACTCCGACAAGTCGAGCTATAAAATGCTGGCCTGGCGCAACAGCTGGGACATTCCGCAACTGACGAAGGACACCGACGCCGCGCTCGCCGAGCCGACCGCCGCGCAACGCGCGCAGCGGTACCAGGCGATGCAGAAGGAGATGCTCGCGCGCTCGCCGTTCGTGATCATGTTCGAGAAAGTCGCGCAGGTCGCGACGCGGCCCGGCGTGAGCGGGCTCGAAGTCGGGCCGATCAACGATCTCGTGTCGTACCGTAACCTGAAGAAGCAATAAGGTTCGCCGCATGTCGACTCCCGCCTCCTCCCTCGAAGCACTGCGCACGCTGCCCGCGCGGCGCCCGGCCGTACGCTGGGCGTTGCGTGTGCTGCGCTGGGCGCTCACGCTCGCCGTCACGTTCGCGGGGCTGCTCGCGCTGACGTTCGTGATCGGCCGCAAGGTGCCGATCGATCCCGTGCTCGCGATCCTCGGCGATCGCGCGTCGGCCGACGCGTACGCGGCCGAGCGCATCGCACTCGGCCTCGACAAGCCGCTCGTCACGCAGTTCCTGATCTACGCGCGCGACGTGCTGCACGGCAATCTCGGCATGTCGCTGCTGACGTCGAACCCCGTGCTCGACGACATCAGGCGCGTGTTCCCCGCCACGCTCGAACTCGCGACGATCGCGACGTTGATCGGCATCGCGATCGGCGTGCCGCTCGGCGTCGCGGCCGCGGTGAAGCACAACCGGCCGATCGACCACATCGCACGCTTCGTCGGGCTGATCGGCAATTCGGTGCCGGTGTTCTGGCTCGGGCTGATGGGACTGCTGCTGTTCTACGCGCGGCTGCACTGGGTCGGCGGCCCGGGCCGGCTCGATCCCGTGTACGACGGGATGGTCGACCCGCGCACGGGCAGCCTGCTGATCGACGCGGCGCTCGCGGGCGAATGGGACGTGTTCCGCAACGCGGTGTCGCACATCGCGCTGCCGGCCGCGATCCTCGGCTACTACTCGGTCGCGTACCTGAGCCGGATGACGCGCTCGTTCATGCTCGACCAGCTGAGCCAGGAATACATCGTCACCGCGCGCGCGAAGGGCTTGTCCGAGCGGCGCGTGATCTGGCGGCATGCGTTCGGCAACATCGCGGTGCCGCTGCTCACCGTGATCGCGCTCACCTACAGCAACCTGCTCGAAGGCTCGGTGCTGACCGAGATCGTGTTCGCGTGGCCGGGGCTCGGCTCGTACCTGACTGGCGCGCTGCTGAACGCCGACATGAGCGCCGTGCTCGGCGCGACGCTCGTGATCGGCGTGATGTTCATCACCGTCAACCTGCTGACCGACGCGCTGTACCGCGTGTTCGATCCGCGTGCGCGCTGAGGGCCGCTTCGACATGACCGTTTCCATCCTGCTTCCTTCACCGTCCATGCCGAAGGCCACCCGACCATGAATGCCGCACGTCTCACGCTGCGCGCGTGGCTGCTTTCCGATGCGCCCGCGTCGCGCTCGCAGGCCGCGTTCGGCCTCGCCTACCGCCGCTGGCGCCGTTTCGCGGTCAATCCGCTCAACCTGTTCGGGCTCGCGATCCTGGTTGCGCTGATCGTCGTCGCGATCGTCGGCCCGCTGATCATGCCGCACGATCCGCTGCGCCAGGTGCTGTCCGACCGGCTGCTGCCGCCCGGCTCCGCATCGCACTGGCTCGGCACCGACCAGCTCGGCCGCGACATCCTCTCGCGGCTGATCGCAGGTTCTCGCCTCACGCTCGGCATCGCGCTGCTCGTCGTCGTGATCGTCGTGCCGATCGGCCTCGCGATCGGCACGACGGCCGGCTATTGCGGCGGCTTCGTCGACAGCGTGCTGATGCGCATCACCGACATCGCGCTCGCGTTCCCGAAGATCGTGCTCGCGCTCGCATTCGCGGCCGCGCTCGGGCCCGGCGTGATCAACGCGGTCGTCGCGATCTCGATCACCGCGTGGCCCGCGTATGCGCGGCTCGCGCGCGCCGAAACGATCCGCATCGCGCAGGCCGACTACATCCACGCCGCGCGGCTGCAAGGCGCGTCGGGCCCGCGGATCCTGCTGCGCTACATCATGCCGCTGTGCATGTCGTCGGTGATCGTGCGCGCGACGCTCGACATGGCCGGCATCATCCTGACCGTCGCGGGTCTCGGCTTTCTCGGCCTCGGCGCGCAGCCGCCGAGCCCCGAGTGGGGCTTCATGGTCGCGTCGGGCCGCAACGTGCTGCTCGACGCGTGGTGGGTCGCGACGCTGCCCGGCATCGCGATCCTGCTCGTGAGCCTCGCGTTCAACCTGCTCGGCGACGGGCTGCGCGACGTCTTCGATCCCCGCCATGGAGCATGACATGCCGATGAATTCCACCACCGCGCCCGCGCCGCTCTGCGAGATCGACGGCCTGAAAATCGGCTTTCGCGGGCACGACGGCGTCGTCACCGACGCGGTGCGCGACCTGTCGCTGACGCTCGCGCCCGGCGAACGGCTCGGCATCGTCGGCGAATCGGGCTCCGGCAAGTCGCTGACGGGCCGCGCGCTGCTCGGCCTGCTGCCCGAAGCCGCACGCTGGTCGGCCCGCACGATGCGCTTCGCGGGCCACGACTTGCTCGCGATGTCGCCGCGCGAACGCCGGCGCCTGTGCGGCAGCCAGATGGGGATGATCCTGCAGGATCCGAAGTATTCGCTGAACCCGGTCATGACCGTCGCGAAGCAGATGGGCGAAGCGTTCCGGCGGCACGAGCCGGGCTTGCGCGGCCGCGCGCTGCGCGAGCGGATCGTCAACGCGCTCGCGGCCGTGCAGATCCGCGACCCGGCGCGCGTCGCCGATGCGTATCCGCACGAGCTGTCGGGCGGCATGGGCCAGCGCGTGATGATCGCGATGATGGTGTCGACGGGCCCGCGCCTGCTGATCGCCGACGAGCCGACCTCCGCGCTCGACGTCGCGGTGTCGATGCAGGTGCTCGCGGTGCTCGACGCGATGATCGCGCGGCACAACACGGGCCTGATGTTCGTCAGCCACGACCTGCCGCTCGTGATGTCGTTCTGCGATCGCGTCGCGGTGATGTATGCGGGGCGCGTGGTCGAAACCTGCGCCGCGCGCGACCTGCGCGATGCGACGCATCCGTACACGCGCGGGCTGCTCGCGGCGAACCCGCCGCTCGCGAACCCGCCCGACGAACTGCCCGTGCTGCGGCGGGATCCGGCCTGGCTCGATCCCGCACCGCATGCGCCCACACCCGCCGATCGCCAGGAGGCCGCACGATGATCGACGTCGATCACGCATCGATCCGTTTCCCGACCCGCACGGGTCACGTCGACGCCGTGCGCGACGCAAGCTTCGCGGTCCGCGACGGCGAAGTGTTCGGGCTCGTCGGCGAATCGGGTTCCGGCAAGTCGACGCTGCTGCGCGCGCTGACGGGCCTCGTGCCGCTCGCGGCCGGCAGCCTGTCGATCGACGGACGGCCGGTCGGCGGCACCCCTGACCGTGCGTTCCGCCGCCACGTGCAGATGGTGTTCCAGGATCCGTACGCATCGCTGCATCCGCGCTTCACCGTCGACCAGACGCTGCGCGAGCCGCTGTCGATCCATGCGATCGGCGACGCCGATGCGCGGATCGCCCGCGCGCTGGCCGAGGTCGGCCTCGGTCCCGCGTTCCGCTTCCGCTATCCGCACCAGTTGTCGGGCGGCCAGCGGCAGCGCGTCGCGATCGCGCGCGCGCTGATCGTCGAGCCGCGCGTGCTGCTGCTCGACGAACCGACGTCCGCGCTCGACGTGTCGGTGCAAGCCGAGATCCTGAACCTGCTGCGCCGCCTGCATCGCGAACGCAACCTGACGATGATCCTCGTCAGCCACAACCTCGCGGTGATCGGCTTCCTGTGCCAGCGCGTCGCCGTGATGCAGCACGGCGAGATCGTCGAGCAGCTTCGAGTCGAGGACGTGCGCACCGGGCAGGTCGCGCGCGACTACACGCGCACGCTGCTGCAAGCGACCGAAGGTTACCGCCGTCTCGACCCGGTCACGGGCGCGCCGGCCGCCTGACATCTGCGCGACGCGCCGGCATGCGATACTCCGCACACCACGCGCCGGCTTGCCGTCGCATGGAACCCTTGTGCGTCGCACGGGTCAATTTCCTTTCGTCAACAGCTCAACAGCAATAGGGAGGCGTTCATGCTGCAATTCATCGAAACCCTGGTCGTCGGGCTCATCGTCGGCCTCCTCGCCCGCGCACTCAAGCCCGGCGACGACAAGATGGGCATCCTGATGACGGCCGTACTCGGCGTCGTCGGCGCGCTGGTCGCCGGCTACGTCGGCCGCGCGGCCGGCTGGTATGCGCCGGGCCAGGGTGCGGGCTGGATCGCATCGATCATCGGCGCGATCGTGCTGCTGGTGATCGTCGGCGCGGTGCGCAAGCGCATGGCCTGATCGCGTCGCCGCACCGCCCCACGCAAAACGGCCGCTCGGGATCACGAGCGGCCGTTTTCTTTTGGCGAACGACGATTCGCGCTACTACCGATTCGTTGATTCCGCAACGATTCACCCGCAAAAAACGGCGTCCGCGGGCGACCGTCCCTCTGGTTTACTACACCGGTATTACCCGGGCTTGCGGGCGCTCAATTTTGAGATAAATTGATTGAAGGAATACGCCGCTGTTTGCTTATTCCCGCTATTTCCGTTTTTTCATTCAAGAGGTCCGATGGATTTGCCGTTTACGCAGTCAGCATCGCGGCGTTGACGGACTGCCACCCGAGCGGCCCCGCTGCGACGCGCTTCCTCTCTGGAGCCTGTCATGAAGCATCGCCTGTTCGCCGCCTCGTTCGCCCTGGCTGCCTCGCTTCTGGCCACGTCCTCGTCCTTTGCCGCCGGCGCGTCCGGCATCATCCACTTCTCCGGCATGATCGTCGAGCCGCCCTGCTCGTTCGCGCTCGATACGCCCAACGCCGCGCCTGCTCGCGTGCGCGCCGACTGCCCGCGCCCGGCGACCGGCCAGATCGCGTTCGTCGACGCGGCGAGCATGCAGGCCGTCAAGACCACGACCTTTACTCAGGCCTCGCGCGCAATCGTTTTACCGAACCGTCCGGGCAACAATCTCGCGCCGATGATCGCCGTCGTGACCTACCAGTAACACCGGCCGCCCGCGCGGCGCGCGGCGCGCGGCGGGTCCGACGCGGCCGCGCGTCAGTCGCGATGGCGCGCGATCCAGTCGCTGAACGCGCGGATCTTCTGCTGGTTGCCGATGTTCTCGGGATAGACGAAGAAGTAGCGTGCGCCGGTCTCGAGCACGATGTCGAACGGCCGTTCGAGCCGGCGGGCGCTGACGTCGTCGTCGACGAGCGTCACGTCGCCGATCGCGACGCCGAAGCCCTGCATCGCCGCGTTGGTCGCGAGATCGAGCGTGTCGAAGGTCGGCCCGCGCGCGGGATCGACGCCGCGCTCGCCCGCATGATCGAGCCATGCACGCCAGTCGCGATGGTCGCGGGTCGGATGCAGCAGCGTATGGCGCGCGAGATCGCCCACCGCTTCGAGCGGCGACGCCTGCCGCAACTCCGGTGCGCATACCGGCGTCAGCCGTTCGTCGAACAGCGGCAGCGCGAATACGCCCGCGCCCGGCGACGTGCCGTAGACGATTGCCGCGTCGAACGGCTCGGTCGAGAAATCGACGACGTGCTGCCACGCGGTCGTGATCTGCACATGGAGATCGGGATGCTCGCCCTGGAAGCGCATGATGCGCGGCAGCATCCAGCGGATCACGCAGGTCGGCACCTTCAGCGCGAGATCGGTGCGCTGGCGCGTGAGCTTCATCGAGATGTCCTCGATCCGCGCGAAGCTCTCGTTGACCACCGGCAGCAGCTGCTCGCCCTCGGCCGTCAGCGTGAGGCCCTTCGCATGGCGCTTGAACAGCGGAAAGCCGTAATGCGCCTCGAGCGTCTGGATCTGCCGGCTCACCGCGCCCTGCGTGATGCATAGCTGCTCGGCCGCGCGCGTGAAGCTGCGGTGGCGAGCCACCGTCGAGAAGATCTGCAGCGCGTGCAGGGGCGGAAGTCGGCGCATGAAGAGGCACAGGAAACGGAAGGACCGCGCGGCCGCGCCGGCGCGCGCGCCCGGCCACCCAAAACAAAACCCACGCCATTTCAGAGGCGCGGGCCCCCCCCCCCGCCCCCCCGCGCTGACCGACACGATAAGCCAAACGCCGGCTTTGCGCGAGGCGCGCGACGCTCAGGCCGTCGCGGCGAGTGCGCCCGCCGCGATGCGCGCCGCCGATGCGACGACGTCCGCGCGGGCCGCAGCATCGGCCTGCGGCTGCGTGAACGACACGGCCATCACGAGCGGCGCGCGCGACGGCGGCCACAGCACCGCAACGTCGGTCGTCGTGCCGTAACCGCCCGTGCCGGCCTTGTCCGCGACGCGCCAGCCGGGCGGCACGCCCGCCGCGATGCCGGTCGCGCCGCGCGCGCCGCCGACCATCCATTCCGTCAGTTGCGCGCGCTGCGGTTCGCGCAGCGTGTCGCCGAGCAGCAGCCGCTGCAGCGTGTCGACCATCGCGACCGGCGTCGACGTGTCGCGTTCGTCATCCGGCGCGGCCTTGTTCAGTTCGGGTTCCCAGCGATCGAGGCGAAACGTCGTGTCGCCGCTCTCGTGTGCGAACGACGTGACGGCCTGCGGGCCGCCGAGCACGCCCATCAGCAGGTTGCCCGCGCCCTTGTCGCCCGAGCGCAGCATCGCGTCGCAAAGCTGCGCGATCGTCATGCCCGTGTCGACATGGCTTTCCGTGATCGGCGAACCCGACACGATTTCGTAGCGGCGGTACAGGATGCGGCGCGGCAGCAGCGACACGTCGAGCGCGCCGCGCGCGAGTATCGCGCCGGCGGCGACGACCGCATACGTGCCGCACAGAGGAAAGCGCTCGCGCGCGTGGTGGGCGATGCGCACGCCGTTCGACGTATCGAGCGCGGCGACGCCGAGCCGGCCGTTCGACGCTTTCTCGAGTGCGGCGAGTTCGGCTTGCGCGGCATGGGCGCGCCCCTGGTCGGCGACCGGCGCTGACGTGCACGCGGCCACGAACGGCGCGGCAACGGCGGCAAGCAACAGCGAGCGGCGTGTCGGAGAGTGTTCCATGGATGAGTAGTGTTCTGTCGGAAACGATGGCACGAAGCAACGCGGGCACGCATCGGCGATGCACGCCCGTTCACGCCGACGGCCGGCCCGCGACGGCATTCGCCGCGCATCCCCGAAAGACGCCCGTCGGCCCCGCGCGAAGCGCGGGATTCGCAAACAGCCCCTAGCCTAGCAGCGACAGTCGTCGCGTTCCAGCAGAACGGCCCGGCTTCATCCTTGCGAAGAAGGCAGGTACGGCATCGGATTCACCGGCTTGCCATCGCGCCGCACTTCGAACAGCAGCGCGACGCGCGAGTTGTCGAGATCGCCCATCTCGGCAATCTCGTCGCCCTGGCGCACGATGTCGCCCGTCTTCACGAGCACCTTGCGATTGTGCGCATAGGCGGTCAGGAAATCCGCGTTGTGCTGGACGATGATCAGGCTGCCGTAATCGTTCAGGCCGGTGCCCGCGTACATCACGCGGCCGTCGGCCGCCGCGCGAACCGGGTCGCCCGGCCGGCCGGCGATCTGGATGCCGCGGTTCTGCCCCGGCCGGAACCCTTCGACGATCTTGCCGTTCGCGGGCCATTTGAGCGCGACGCCGCCCGCATGCCGCTTCGTTTCCTTGACGACCTGACGGTTGCTCGCCGTCGATGCCGTGGCCTGTGCCGTTGCCTGGTTACCGGCCGCCGCATCGCTCGCGGCGGCCTGCGTGCCGGCCGCGCCCGACGGCGGCAGCGGCTGCTGCCTGACGATGCGCAGCACCTGCCCCTTGCGCAGCTTGCCGTTCGCGCCCAGCTTGTTCCAGGTGCGCAGGTCGGCAACGCTGCAGTCGTTCGCGGACGCGATGCCCGTCAGCGTGTCGCCGCGTTTCACGACGTACTTTTGCGCGACGAGAATCGGCGCCGGCGGCGGCGTGGCGACCGACGGCGCAGCGGCGGGCTGGCTCGACGGCGACGGCTGCCCCGCCAGCGTATCGCTCGGCGGGACGGACTGCGTGTTTGCACAACCGGCCATGACGAGCACGGCGGCCAGGCCCGACAGCCACGCCGCATTGCGGCAAATCTCGCGCGTTTTCATGGACGATCCGACTCCGGTTTGACAATCTTTCAAGCATCTCAAAAACGGAACGGCCGACGTGTAACCGGATGCAAACAATGATGACAAACGATCACGAACGGGACGCCGGCCGACATTCGCTACCGGTAATACGGTCCGATCCCGAAAAACTTGATAGTTTTTTCGCGCGAAAACGGAAGATTTTTCGTCTCAGGAGACTATGGCGGATTGATTTCAATAGGATTGTGCCGCCGCGCTCAACGCAGCCATGCGACGAGTTCGGAACAGGCCCACGCGATGCCGATGCACAGGAACAACACATGCAACGCGATCTTGAACGACACGCCCCACGACGAATCGATCTGCATGACTGGCTCCCCGGTGTCGAGATGCGGCCATGATCGGGCATCGATCGTGCCCCGAAAATGCGGAACCGGCGAATCGGGTCTCAGGCTGCGCCTGAGACCGACGCTGCGGTTCCTGCTAACTTATCGGCCATTCCAACGCTATCGCTCCCCGCCCATCATGCGCTTCGACCTGACCGACCTGCGGCTCTTCCTGAACATCTGCGAGGCCGGCACGATCACGAGCGGCGCCGAACGCACGCACATCACGCTGCAGGCCGCGAGCGAGCGCATCCGCGGCATGGAGGACGAGCTCGGCGTGCCGCTGCTGCACCGGACGAAATCGGGCGCGCAGGCGACCGACGCCGGCCGCGCGCTCGAACACCACGCGCGCACCGTGCTGCAGCAGATCGACCACATGCGCGGCGAACTGCAGCAATACGGACAGGGGCTGCGCGGCCATATCCGGCTGCTGTGCAACACGGCGTCGCTGAGCGAATACCTGCCCGACGCGCTGGCCGATTACCTGCCGCATCATCCGAAGCTGTCGATCAGCGTCGAGGAGCGTTCGAGCCAGGAGATCGTGCATGCGATCCGCAACAAGACGGCCGAGGTCGGCATCGTTGCCGATTCGGTCGGGCTCGGCGGGCTCGAACAGAAACCGTTCCGCGAAGACTGGCTGATCGTCGTCGTGCCGGCCGCGCATCCGCTCGCGTCGCACGACAAGGTCGCGTTCGACGCGATCGCCGACGCCGATTTCATCGGCCTCACCGACGGCAGCGCGCTGCAGGTGCATCTGGCCGACCAGGCGCGCGCGCTCGGCAAACGGATCCGCTATCGCGTGCAGTTGAAGAGCTTCGATGCGATCTGCCGTGTGATCGCGAGCGGCGTGGGCATCGGCATCGTGTCGCGGCACGCGGCCGAGCGCGCGATGCAGACGATGGACGTGCGGCTCGTCGAACTGGCCGATCCATGGAGCCACCGGAAGCTGACGCTCTGCGCGCGGTCGTTCGATGCACTGCCGAAGTACACGCGGGAGTTCGTGGCGTTTTTGTCCGGCGAACCAGCGCCGCGGTGACGCGCGCCCCCACCCCACCGGCATACGGAGGCACGGCCATGACCGACACCGATCTCGCCACCCGCTACCGCGCGTATATCGACTGCCTGAACCGGCAGGACTGGCCGTCACTCGGCCAGTATGTCGACGACAACGTGATCCACAACGACCGGCCGCTCGGCCTCGCCGGTTACCGCGCGATGCTGGAACAGGACTTTCGCGACATCCCCGATCTCCGTTTCGACATCCGGCTGCTCGCGTGCGAACCGCCGCGCGTCGCGAGCCGGCTTTGCTTCGCGTGTTCGCCGAAAGGGACGTTCATGGGGCTCGCCGTCGACGGCAGGAAGGTCACGTTCGCCGAGAACGTGTTCTACGAGTTCCACGACGGCAAGATCCGACAGGTCTGGTCGGTGATCGACAAGGCAGCGATCGAGGCCCAGCTTTAGCAGCGCCGGCGCGGCCGGGCGCCGGTCGTGATCGATGCGCCGATGCCCGGTTTGATTCGTTTCGATCCTTAAGGATAACGTTTTCTCTCAAATGTGATCAAACGCGCATCACTGGAGAGCACACCCGCCTGCCGCTTCAGCGTCGGTATCCCGCACTGCGTCTAATCGGCTTCGGCAAAAATTCCCCGTAATTTACGTGTAATCCCGATCTCGCCCCAGCCTCCTCTCTCTTCCCACTATTCGGGTTTCTACCGGCGCCTCCGGCGTCAAAGTTCATTGACATCACGCCGTTCGATGCCTAAATTTGGAAAACGTTTTCCAGCGCATCGGCGCGACGCCGGCCTCGGCCCGCGCAGGGGGAACGCTTGCCCGCTCGGGTTGTGATTCAGGCCATCCGTCGTCAGGGATCAGGGTTGCATGGCGGAGGTCAGGTACGGGTGTCGAGCGCGGCAACGGCCATACCTGCCCGTCCTTCATCACTATTCAAACTGGAGACACCATGCATCCGCGCAGCAGATTCGCGCTAGGCGCCGCGCTCAGCGCCCTTTCCGTCCTGTTCGTCAGCGCGTGCGGCGGCAGCGACGTGACCGACACGCCGCCGCCGTCGCCGCCCCCGTCTTCGACACCCGCGCTCGCGGCGAACTCGCTGCAGGCGCTCGTCTACGGCGCGCCCGACACCAGCGTGCCGGCCGGCACGAACATTCCCGTCACGATGATGGGCCAGATGCGCGCGCTGTTCGACCTGATCCGGAAATCGCCCGACTTCACGCAGGTCGTGATGGATCTCGGCGACGGCACGCCGGTGCACGTGCTCGATACGAACACCGGCGACAAATTCCTGCCCGGCAAGCTCGCGCTCGGCCTGTCGTACATCCTGATCGACATGAAGTCGAAGGGCGACCCGCAATACGCGAGCTACCTCGCGACGTACCAGACGATCACGACCGCGATGATGGCGCAGTCGGGCGGCAACTACGCATATGCGAATACGTCGTGGGGCGAGTACTACTACCTCGTCGCGCTGAACAACCTGAAGGCGCACGGGATGCTCAACGAAGTCTTCAGCGACGCGATGCTCGCGACGCTGCAGCAGCGGCTCACCTTCTGCGACATGTTCGGCCCCGACGCGAGCGGCAAGACCAGTACGTGCCCGGCCGCCGGCACGCCGATCGACATCGCGTCGCTCAACACCGCGCAGAACTACTATGCGGTGTCCTACGGAATCGCCGGGCTGCGGCAGAAGCTCGGCTGGAGCAGCCCGTCATTCGCGTCGGCGACCGATCCGTCCGTCGCGACGATGAGCGCGCGCGACGCGCTGCTGTATACGCTCGCGAACCACATCCGCAAGGATTCGTCGGGCGGGTTCTCGGACGAAGCGTCGAACACGCACACGACCTATTACGACCAGGCGCGCTTCGACCGCTACAGCACGCTGCTGATCGGCGAAGTGGTCGAGCGCACGTTCGAGATGGGTAACGAGGCGAATCTCACGTCCGAGCTGAAGGGTTATCTGCGCAAGTCGGTCGACCTGATCCTGCCGCAGCTGAACACCGACGGCCAGGGCTTCGACTACGGCCGCTCGATCGGCCCGTACGGCGATTCCGCGTTCATGGAAGTGCTGACGGCCGCGGCCAACGCCGGTGTGCTGTCCGACCAGGAGAAGCAGGTCGCGTATGCATTCATCTACCGGGCCGCGCATCGCTTCGACACCTACTGGTACGACCCGTCGCTGCCGACGCCGTCGGTGAACATGTGGGTCAAGGGTCGCGGCACCGACACGTATCGCGGCAAGCCGCGCGTGATGGGCGAGAACTTCAGCCTGCTGCACCAGTACCTGTACGTGAACGCGTGGTGGAACAAGCTCGGCTTCGGCGGCAAGGCGCCGATGGCGGATGCGGACTACAACGCGTGGCTCGACGCGCTGCCTCGCTACACGCTCACCTGGTACAACCAGCCCGGCGACACCGCGCATCCGTACAGCGCGGCGCTGCTCACCGTGCGCGACGGCCGGCGCGTGATCAACCTGAACCTCAGCCAGGCGCCCGACTACAACTCGTTCACGCCGTACTACCCGGTGCCGTTCTCCGACAGGCTGATCTACGGCACGACCGATCTCGGCTATGCGCTGCTGGTGCCGCAGGTGTCGTACAACGGGAAGACCTACATTCCCGTCACGTACTACAGGAACCTGAGCGTGCAGCAGGCCAACGGCCAGGTGATCGTGTCGTTCGATACCGCGAAATTCCGTCTCGCGTCGAAGAACGCGGCGTACACGACCGATCTCGACCTGCAGGTGCATTCGGTGCTGACGTTCGCGCACGGCACGGTCGCGCGCAGCGATACGCTGAGTTCGGGCACGCTCGCCGGCAACCTGTCGGTCGAGACGGACTTCACGTCGTTCGCGGATTTCGCGTCCACGCATGCCAACGGCGACGGCGTATCGGTGGCATACGCGAACAGCGCTGCGACCGGCTATGCGGCATCCGGGTTCGACAACTGTGTGCTGTCCGCCTTCGACACGGCAAACGGCACGACGAATCCGCTGTCGACGACGCCGATCGGCCAGTTGCATTCGAACTTCGCGTGCACGACGAAGCCGTTTGCGCTCGGCGCGGGCACGACCCGCACGCTCGGTTGGACACTGAAGTACGCCGATCCGGCCTGAGCGGTGCGACCGCCGTCCTGTTACAGCTCCCGAAGCCGGCAGCAGAAACCGGCTTCGGGATGTTTCGGGACGGCGGGCATCACGCTCCGCGGCGATACCCGCTTACAGCCACCCCGAGGCGGCCATGTACGCACCGAGCGCAATCAGCCCGACGAAGAAACAGCGCCTGAACGCCTTCTCGCTCATCACGCGCCGCGCGTATTGCCCGCCGGCCATTCCGGCCAGCGCCGGCACGAGCGCAAGCGCCGACACGCCGAGATCGACCGTCTGCAGCGCGCCCGTCACGCGCAACTGCAAGCCGAGCGCGATCGTCGATGCGGTAAACGACAGCCCGAGCGCCTGGATCAGGTCGTCCTTCGACAGCCGCAGCGCCTGCAGGTAAGGCACGGCCGGCACGACGAACACGCCGGTCGCGGCCGTCACGACGCCCGTCAGATAGCCGACCACGGCCGACAGCCAGGTTTCGTGACGCCCCGGCGCGGGCAGCCGCGCGGCGGCCAGCCCCCATAGACCGTAGGCGATCAGCACCACGCCCAACGCCGCATGCGTCCACGTGCTGCCGGCCGCGAGCGCGGGCAACCCGCCCGTCAGCGTGCCGATCGCGAGACCGGCGAGCAGCGGCCACAGGCGACGCAGCAACGGCCCGAACGACGGGCCGAGCCACAACTGCCACACATTGGTGATGAACGACGGCACGAGCAGCAGGCTCGCCGCAGCCGACGGCGGCATCGCGAGCGTCAGCAACCCCATCGCGATCGTCGGCAGCCCGAGCCCGATCATTCCCTTCACCGCGCCGGCCAGCAGGAAAACCAGCGCGATGATCGTCAGCGTATGAATTTGCATGGAGGGCGTTCCGTCCGGTTGGGATGATTACGGCGCCGATGGTGAACCGCCGTCAGCCCGCCCGCCATCTGGTTTTGCCTGAGGCTGGCTAGGGCCTGTCGGGCGGGCCTGTCAGGCCCTCCGTTCAGGCCCCATGGATCACCCCCGCGTCTGCTCGCTGTCGAGGTGAGCCATCTGTGAAGCCGGATAGCGGTCACCGGCAGCCGCCCCGGCGGGAACCGCCGTTTCGATGCGCGAGAGATCATTGACCGTTAGTTGCAATTCAGGCGCGTGCAATGCGTCCTTCAATTGCGTGCGCTTGCGCGCGCCGACCAGCGGCACGATGTCGATGCCGCGCGACAGCGCCCACGCGATCGCGCGCAGCGCATCGACCTTCGAGTGGTGAGTGGATGGACCGGATTGTCGGTGCATCGCGGCGCGCGATAAACGCGAAACGCTCCACCAAACCATTCGACGCTGATCAACAATGGAGCCTGTTCCAATCCGCCAACGCTCCGCCCCGTATGGACCACCTGCAAGCAATGCGCATCTTCGCGCGCGTCGCCCATCTCGGCAGCTTCACGAAAGCGGCCGAGCAGTTGCAACTGCCGCGCCCGACGGTCAGCAACGCCGTCCAGTATCTGGAAAAGCACCTGAATATCCGCCTGCTGCAGCGCACGACGCGGCGCGTCGCGCTGACCGCCGAGGGCGCGACCTATTACGAGCGCTGCGTGCAGTTGCTGGCCGATCTCGACGATGCGGAATCGCTGTTCGAGGACGCCCGCGCATCGCCGCGCGGCGTGATCCGCGTCGACCTGCCCGAGCGCTTCGCGCTGAACCAGGTGATTCCGGCGCTGCCGGATTTTCATGCGCGCTACCCCGACCTGCGCGTCATGATCAGCACGACCGACCGCTTCGTCGATCTCGTCTCCGACGGCATCGACTGCGCGGTGCGGGTCGGCGTGCTGTCCGACACGTCGCTCGTCGCGCGGCGGATCGGCGAGATGGCGCAGATCAACTGCGCGTCGCCCGCGTATCTCGCGCGCCACGGCACGCCGAGATCGCCGGACGAACTGCCCGACCACGTCGCGGTCGGCTATTTCTCGAGCCGCACGGGCCGCGAGCTGGACTGGGAATATGCGGACATGGATACGGGCGAGCTGCACGCGGTGAAGATGCGCAGCATCGTGTCGGTGAACAGCTCGCAGGCGTATCTCGCGTGCTGTCTCGCCGGCCTCGGGCTGATCCAGGCGCCGCGCGACGGGCTCGCGCCGCTGTTCGCCGACGGCTCGCTGGTCGAAGTGCTGCCGGAATGGCATGCCGAGCCGCTGCCCGTGTCGGTGGTGTTCACGCACGGGCGCCATCTCGCGCCGCGCGTGCGGATCTTCGTCGACTGGCTTGCGGAAACGCTCGGCGGCACGCGCCAGGCGGGCTGACAACGGCCGGGACCGGGGCGCCCGGCACCGGCCGCCGCCCGTTCAGAACTTGTGGCGGATCGCGGCGCGCACCGCGAACTGGTTCGACGACGACGACGGCCCGTCCGTCCCGACGACGTAGCCGCCGTCGGCCGCCGTGCCGGTCTTGTCGCCGCCGACCTTCTGCCACGCGCCCTGCAGATAGACGTCGGTTCGCTTCGACAGGCTGTAGTCGGCCATCAGGCCGACCGTGTGGTACTTCGGCTTGAACGAGCCGGCCGCGGCATCGAACTTGCCGTCCGTGTATACGTACTGCGCGCCGAGATAGAAATCGGGCGTGAGCTGGTACTTGCCGTTGATCTCGAAGTTCTGGAACTTCGTCGCGGTCAGCCCGAGGCCGGCGAAGGTCGAGGCCGGCAGGTAGACGGTCGACACCGGGTTCTTCACGTCCGTCTTCGTGTAAACGAAGCCGACCGTTGCCGGGCCGAACGTGTAGTTGACGCCGCCGCCGAAGATGCGCAGGCGATCGGCGACGAAGTTCGCGTCGTCGGCCGCGATCGCGCCCGCGCTGCCGACGCCCGGGTTGTTCGCCTGCAGGTACGCGCCCGCGACCTGCAGCCCGGCCAGTGAATACTGCGCACCGATGCTGTACTGGCGGTTGTTCGAGAAACCGGTGCTGTTGCTGAAGCTGTACGTGCCGCCGAACGTCAGGCCGTTCCAGTCGGGGCTCGCGTACTTGACCGTGTTGTTGACGCGGAACGAGTTGTCCGTGTTGTCGTTGTCGAACGGGTGCGAAAACAGCGTGCCGCCCCAGTTGCCGTTCGCGGTCAGCGGCGCGAGATAGTCGACGACGGAATCGTACTGGCGGCCGAAGGTCAGCGTGCCGAAGCGCGACTCGGTCAGCCCGACGAACGCCTGGCGGCCAAACATGCGGCCGCCCTGGTTGAACCGGCCGTTGTTCACGTCAAAACCGTTTTCCAGCGTGAAGATCGCCTTGAGCCCGCCGCCGAGATCCTCGCTGCCCTTCAGGCCCCAGCGGCTGCCCTGCGCGAAACCGCTCGCGAGCTGGTAATTCGTCTTTCCGACCCCATTGACGTTCACGTTGTTCGTGTAATTGAAGCCTTCGTCGATCAGGCCGTACAGCGTCACGCTGTTCTGGGCAAAGGCCGGCGCGGCGAAGGCAGCGAGCGCGGCGGCAAAAATGACGTGCTTCTTCATGACGGATCTCCGGAGCCGAGGGCCGGGCGGGCCGAGCGCCCGGCGAATGTTTGGTCTGTTTTGTGTGTGGCCCGCAGGGCGGACGACGCGGTGTGCGGCCGCGTGAGGACAAAATGGTGTCACGTCGCAAACCGTCCGTCCATCGGGGTAAGGAAACCGCGCGCAAAGCGTTGCGCTCTCCCAACTGCCCCGTTGCGCAGACAGCCTGACCGGGCTTGTCGGCAGCGGCGGTGCGGCCCGCCATCCGCGTAAACCCGACAAGCGTCGCATCGGTGGCACAATGCGCATCCGTTCGCCATTTCTTCACGAAGTCATGCTTCACCCCGATTCATGCGCGGCGTATGCCGGCCGCGCACGCGGCCCGCGCCGGACGGCAGTCCGATGACCGCGCCTGCCCGGGCCGGCCGCTACGCCGAACTCGATTTCTTCCGCGGCCTCGTGCTGCTCGTCATCGTCGTCGACCATATCGGCGGCAGCATCCTGTCGCGCGTGACGCTGCACGCGTACGCGCTGTGCGACGCGGCCGAGGTATTCGTGTTCCTCGGCGGCTTCGCGACCGCGATCGCGTACAACTCGCTCGCCGAGCGGCACGACGAGGCCGCCGCGCGCCAGCGCTTCATCCTGCGCGCGTTCGAGATCTACCGCGCGTTCCTCGTGACGGCCGGCCTGATGCTGCTGATCACGGCCGCGCTGAACGCGTTCGCGATCGACGGCCCGAACATGCCGACCAACGATCTCGACGGCCTGCTCCACAAGCCGCTCGCCGCGCTGCGCGACATCCTGCTGTTCCGCCGCCAGCCGTACCTCGCGTCGGTGCTGCCGATGTACGCGTTCTTCGCGCTGCTCGTCCCGCTCGCACTGCCGCTCGCGCGCACGCAGCCGTGGCTGATGCTCGCGTTCAGCGGATCGCTGTGGTACGCGGCGCCGCACGTCGCGCGCTTTTTGCCGACCGTCGAAGGCGCGCCGTGGGACTTCAATCCGTTCGCGTGGCAGTTCCTGTTCGTGCTCGGCGTAATCGCGCGCTGCCAGCCCGTCTACCAGACGCTCGCGCCCAGGCCGCAGGGCTGGCTGCTGACGGCCGTGTCGCTCGCGATCGTCGCCGCCGGCGCGTACTACCGGCTGCGCATCGAGCCGTTCCCGACCGATCCGTCGATCAAGCAGAACCTCGGCGCGCTGCGGCTCGTGAACTTCCTCGCGATCGCGTGGCTCGCGGCCAAGCTCGTGCACCTCGGCTGGATGAAGAAAGTCGCGCACGCGATGCCGTGGATCGGCACGATCGGCCGGCAGGGGCTGCTGTGCTTCGTCGCGGGCACCGGCATCTCGCTCGCGGTCGATTCGCTGCTTTACCAGGCGACCGAAGGCTATCTCGACGTGCCGCTCGGCCTGACCGCCGATGCCGTCGCGATGGGCCTGCTGTATCTCGTCGCCAAACTCTACGGGCCGCTCGTCGCGCGGCTGCCGTTCCGTTCGCGGCAATGACGCGCCGCGCCGTCATGCGCCGCTGCTACGATAGCCGGCGCCTCTCCTGAAACGATTCGCCATGCGCCGACTCGCCCTACCGTTCGCCGTCGCCCTGATCGCCGGCTCCATCGCCACCGCCCGCGCCACGCCGGCCGCGCCGACGGTATCGCCCGCGCCGCCGCTGGCCGCGCAAGCCGCCCAGGAGCCGCCGGTCAATCCGGGCAGCAGCGTCGCGCTGCGCGCGTTCCGGTCGGCATCGCTGAAGCGCGACTGGTCGTACACGGTCTACCTGCCGCCCGGCTATAACCCGGAAGGCGCGCGCTACCCGGTGATGTACCTGCTGCACGGCAATGCCGGCAACGCGAACGACTGGATCACGCAGGGCCGGCTGCAGGCCACCGCCGACACGCTGATCGAGCGCCGCGAGATTCCGCCCGTCGTGATCGTGATGCCGCAGGGCGGCACCGACTGGTACGTCGACCGCAAGGAGAAGATGCAGAGCGCGTTCCTCAACGACCTGCTGCCCGAAGTCGAAGCGCACTTCGCGGTGTCGAACCAGCGCGCGGGCCGCGCGATCGGCGGCGTGTCGATGGGCGGCTTCGGCGCGCTGCGCTTCTCGCTGCTCGAACCCGGCCTGTTCTGCGGCGCGATGCTGCTGAGCCCCGCGATCTATGCGAACGAGCCGCCGCTCAATTCCGCCGCGCGCTATGTCGGCGTGTTCGGCGACCGGCAGTTCGACTCGCGCGTATGGCACGAGCTCAACTACCCGGCGCTGATGCGCGGCTATTTCGCGCGTAGCTGGCGCGTGCCGATGTTCATCGCCGCCGGCGACGACGACCTGACGATCCAGGCGGAATCGAGCGTGCTGTACACGCAGCTGCGCCGTGCGCAGAACCCGGCCGAGCTGCGCATCGTCGAAGGCGGGCATACGTGGGACGTGTGGCGCGGGCTGCTCGGGCAGGGGTTGAAGTACGCGCTCGAGTGCGTGAAGTGACGGCGGGCGGGCGTTGCCCCGCCCGCCGTCAAGCCGGACGATGCCCGGCCCATCGTCCGCCGACAGGCGCGATGCACTGCGCGCGCCACCCGAGCGCGCACGCCGGGCTCAAAGCCACGTGCCGCCCTGCCGCTCGCTCGGCTCCTCGGCGAGCGCGTCGAAATCGTGGATCCAGTCCAGATGGTGCAGCACGCTGTCGCGTTCGGCCAGACGCGCGTTGCGCGCCTGCGCGGCCGGCCCGTCGGGCAGGTGCAGCACGTCGGCCGCGGAAATCGACGCGTACTGCACCTTGCGCGTACGGCCGCGACGCAGGCGCTCGTACGCTTCCTGCGCTTCGCGCCAGTTGCCCGGGCCGGCCTTCGCCAGTTGCGCCGCCAATACCACCGCATCCTCGATCGACTGGTTCGCGCCCTGCCCGTGATGCGGCACCAGCGCGTGCGCAGCGTCGCCGATCAGCGTCACGCGCCCGCGGCTCCAGCGGCCGAGCGGCGGGCGATGGAACAACCCCCAGCGCTGGCTGATCGGCACCGCGGTAATCATCTGCACCACCGCCGGATGCCAGCTCCTGAACACGCGCAGTTGCTCGCCCTCTTCCGCCGGCATGACCCAGTCGCGCGACGGCCACGGTGACGGGTGACGCTCGACCAGCAGGAAATTCTGGTCGCCGTCGTCGCCGATCGGATAGTGCAGCAGATGCCCGTGCGGCCCGACCCAGAACTGGATCGTGTCGGGATCGGGCAGCAGGTCCATGCGCGCGGCCGGCACCACGCCGCGAAAGCCCGAGCAGCCCGAATACAGCGCATCGTCATAACCGAGCATCCAGCGCCGCGTGATCGAGCGCGCGCCGTCCGCGCCGATCACGAGATCGGCTTCGACGCGCTCGCCGTTGTCGAACGCGAGCGTGACGCGATCGGCGTGCTGCGCGAGATCGACGAGCCGATGGCCGAGATGGATGCAGTCGAGACCGACCGCCTTCGACAGCACGGCCTGCAGATCCGCGCGATGCACGCCCCAGTACGCGCCGCCGAATTGCCGGCGATAGTCGGGTTCGCCGCGATGATGGCCGATCACCGCGCCGCTGCGCCCGTCGCGATAGACGAGGCCCGGGATGTCCGCGCACACCGCGTCGAAGGCCGCACGCAAGCCCATGCGCTCATAGAAGCGCGTCGCATTGGCCGATAGCGCGACGGCCGCGCCGACTTCGCGCAGTTCGTCGGTCTGCTCGTAGAGCTGCGCGTCGATGCCGTGCTCGCGCAGCGCGAGCGCGAGCGTCAGGCCGCCGATGCCGGCGCCGACGATCGCAATCTTCAGGTTCGTCTGCATGATGAAGGTGTCTCCGATATTCAGATGTAGGGTCTGCGGGCTGCGCAGCGGTCATGTCGAATGCATGCGCCGTATCGGTAGTTTCAGGAGTGGACATTCATCCCGCAATAAAATGAAATGAATCTGCTTCATCACCGAATGCAATGAGCCGGGCAATGCGAAACCCATGGAACTGAGCGAGATCGACCTGAACCTGCTGCTGCTTTTCCAGCGGCTGATGCAGGAGCGGCGCGTGTCGAGCGTCGCCGAGCAGATGAACATGAGCCAGCCGGGCGTCAGCAACGCGCTCGCGAAGCTGCGCCGCCGGCTCGGCGATCCGCTGTTCGTGCGCGGGCCGGGCGGCGTGGTGCCGACGCCGTTCGCGCTGCGTCTGGCGGAACCCGTTTCGCACGCGCTCGCGACGCTGCACGCCGCGCTCAATCCCGAGACCGGTTTCGATCCGCTGCGCGCCACGCGCACGCTGACGATCGGCATGACCGATATCGGCGAAGTCGTGTTCCTGCCCGCGCTGATCGAACGCCTGTCGCAAGCAGCGCCGGGCATCGCGCTCAATACCGTGCGCAACACGAGCGTCAACCTGAGCGACGAAATGGCCGACGGCCGCGTCGATCTCGCGATCGGCCTGCTGCCGCAACTCAAGGGCGGGTTCTATCAGCGCCGGCTGTTCGATCAGCGTTATGTGTGCCTGTTCCGGCATGGGCATCCGCTCGCGGATGCGCCGTTGACGGTCGAGGCATGGCGCGACGCCGAGCACCTGGTCGTGGTGTCGGCCGGCACCGGCCACGGGCAGGTGGACGAATGGCTGAAGCGGCGCCGCGTGAAGCGCCGGGTGCGGCTGACGGTGCCGCATTTCATGAGCGTGGGCTACATCCTGCAGCGCACCGACCTGATCGCGACCGTGCCGGAACATCTCGCGCTGCAGCTCGCCGCGCCGTTTTCGCTCGGCTGGCGCGCGTTGCCCGTCACGCTGCCCGGTGCGCCAATTCATATGCTCTGGCATACGCGGGTCAATCAGGACGAAGGGAACCGGTGGCTGCGCGGCGTGGTGGTCGATCTGTTCGCGGAGACGGGTGCGCGGGCGCGCAAGGCCTCGGCCGGGCGGAAGAAATAGTCGCGGTTATCGCGCAATCGAGCGGGCGGTACGATGTCGCTTGAGCTTGCTCCGGGCGCATTTCGAATGCCTTGACCGGGTGGCGAAGACATCGACCGCTCGCCCCTCTTTCCCAATTCAACCCGCAGGAAATCAAGCCATGTCTGTCACGAAGAAATTCGCAGCCGTCACGGGCGCCGGATCCGGCATCGGTCGTGCGGCGGCCGTCGCGCTCGCCCACGCGGGATTCACCGTCGCGCTGCTCGGGCGCAACGAAGCATCGTTGCGCGAAACGCAGGACGCGATCCGCGCCGCCGACGGCGACGCGCACGTGTTTCCCGCCGACGTCACCGACGAAGCGTCGGTCGACCAAGCGTTTGCGCAAATCGCGCAGCAGTTCGGCCGGCTGGACGTGCTGTTCAACAATGCCGGACGCAACGCCCCGCCCGTTTCACTCGGCGAATACGAATTCGACGTGTGGAACGGCGTCGTCGCGACGAACCTGACCGGCGTCTTTCTGTGCGCGCGGGCCGCATGGCGCCTGATGAAAGCGCAGACGCCGCAGGGCGGCCGGATCATCAACAACGGCTCGATCTCGGCGCACGCGCCGCGCCCCGACACGATCGCGTACACGGCCACCAAACATGCGGTGACGGGCATCACCAAGTCGCTGGCGCTGGACGGCCGTGCGTACAACATCGCGTGCGGCCAGATCGACATCGGCAACGCAGCGACGTCGCTCACGGAACGGATGACGCAAGGGGTCCCGCAGGCGGACGGCAGCCTGGCGCCCGAGGCGCGCATGGACGTCACGCATGTCGCGAATGCGGTCGTCCAGATGGCGAATCTGCCGCTGGACACGAACATCCTGAACATGACGATCATGGCAACCGCGATGCCGTTCGTCGGTCGCGGATAAACACGCGCTGCGGCCTGCGCCGGAAGGTATTGCCCAGGACCTGGCTCGCTGCCTTCCGGCGGTCGACGCGCCCCGTCGCTCAGGCCGGTGCCTGAGCAAGCGCGTTGTTCTCGTCGCACCGGCCGCATGCGTAGGTGGCGCCGTCGCCGGACGGTGCAACGCTGCTCATCGTGCTGACGCCCGCGCCACACGCCGCCGAAACCTGTATCGCCCTGGTTCAGCATGGTGGCCGCCGGATCCCACGCCCTTCATGTCCCGTCAATCCGTCCTGGCTTTCTTGCCGATCGACGCACGCTTGCATATGGCGAACCGACTGCGGTCCTTGCCCCGGATCCAGAGCGGCGCGTTACCGCGCCCGCGGCGGCAACGTTAGCCACGTGAACGCACTCGGCGGCGAAAGCATCGGCGAGTTTCGACGCCGAAGGCCGACCGAATCGACGCTTCCAGTACCAAGCGGGAATGCAAGCGTGGACGGCTGCTCGTATCAAGTTTGCAGTGCAATTGATTCGATTCGATCGGGCTGTGCTGGACATGGCGGACGAAAAGATGCTCTTGTCTGGACGTACCTTGACCCCCGATTATTTACGTCTCGGCCTGGATCAGGAACGTCGCTCGATCGCGACCGGCAATCCAACGAGGTTCCCGCCCGCGCCCGCTCCAGACGGCGCCGGAGACGGGATCACGGTACTTTGCGGCAGCCGGGCCACGCCGCCGACGTAGCTTGTACCGAATACCGTCGAAAATGTCTTCTGGCTTCAAATCGAAGTCGGCGATCAATTTCTGAATTTCTTTTATCGCACTCTGCAATTCTGTCTTGCGTGCAAGTTCAGCTTGAGTTTGCAGTGCTTGGATCTTGGCTTTCAGGTCCAGGTAGGTTTGCATGTCGTTTCCTCGGCAATGTGAGAATCGTGAATCTGGAAAACTTGCGCACGCATCGACCCAATCTGTTTCGCAATGCATAATATTGAGCTTTGAATGTCCGCGATGCCGCGTGGAATAAAAAGCGCGATCGAGAGGGGAAATCGCGAGCCGCCTGTGCCGGGAGGTAATGAATCGCCGAACACAGGCGGAGCCGACGACCGGGGCTAGTCGATCCTGCGCGGAAGACTCGAGCGACTGACTGCCCGACGGCCCTCGGGCGTGCCGAGAGCGCAACCGCCACGGACACGAGATTCGGATGCCGTTGTCGATATCTTCGTCCGGAACGTGAGCAAGGACACGGCCGTCGTGCGCCGGGTTTCGTTCAGACGACGATTTCGCTTCCGCGGCAGACTGTCAAACCGGCGCACTGGACTGCGAACGGCTACCGCGCCCCCCGTACATGCGCACAGTGGTGGTGCGCTTATGCAAGCTGGCTCGGGATGCCGATGCTGTCGTGATCTACGTTCAGCCATGATGGTCCCTTGGTATGTACCCCAAGGCCAGGCCGCAGGCGCCGCTCATTGATTGCCCTTCAGCTTCAGCCAGACCTTGTTGCGTAGTTGAAGTGCCGCAGGCGAGCACATCTTGTACGGCTTGAGGCGATCCTTGTATTGCTCGGGCGTCTTGGTCGCGGGGTTGTTCAGCAGCGCAGGATCGATGTAGCGCTCCGACCCGACGATCTCGTTGCTGTACCGAATCGCGTTCGTCACCAGTGCAATGTTCTCGGGCCGCATCATCCAGTCGACGAACTTGTAGGCCGATTCGACGTTCCGCGCTTTTGCCGGGATAAGCAGACTATCCATGAACAGCCGGACGCCCTCTTTCGGATACACGAACCGGATGGTCGGCAGACGATCCTGCGCGCGCGCAGCGGCACCGTTCCAGACGTGCTGAACGGTGATTTGCCTGGACGCGAGACGGTCGATCGTGCCGTCGTTGCTGTAGGTCTTCACGAAGGGCTTCTGCTTCTGCAGGACGTCAAGCACGCGCTTCGCATCCTCGGGACGTTCGGTACATTCGTCCTGCCCCAGATACCAGCTCGCGGCCATGTACAGTTCCTCCTCGACGTCCAGATCGCCGATCTGGCCGCGCAGCGCCTCGGGCGGCTCGAAAAAGGATTTCCAGCTATCGTCGAGCCGGCCACCCGGCACGCGCGCGCTGTCGTATGCAAACCCGGTCAGGACGACCGTAAAGGGCATCGCATAGTCCCGCTGAGGATCGAATGCCGGATGACGGTATTCAGGCTTGATGTTTGCGATATTCGGCAACTTGCTCTTGTCGAGCTTGAGCAACAGGCCGGATTTCGCGAGCACCGGGACGTAGTAGTCGCCGGCCACCACGACGTCGTAGCCTCCTCCCCCCGCCTGCAGTTTCTGGGTCAGTGCGGCATCGCTTGCATAGGTGTCGAGCGTCGTCTCGATACCGGTATCTGCCTGGAACTTCTTGAGCAAGGTCACGGGCAGGATGCCCGGCCAGCTTCCGATATGAAGCTCGGCGGCCTGCGTCGTCACAGCGGCGAGGAGCAACATCGCCCCGATTGTTTTTTTCATACTGTTCCTATTGCTTGGAGATTTGCATGGTGTATCTCGGACTGCTTGGGCGTGGATCTTCTTTTGCCTCGTGCACCGATGACCCAGACCGCCATCAGTTGCACCGACGAAAGGCCGATGACGACGGTCGAGACAGCGCTGACCTTTGGGGTGATCCCGATCTTCATCGCACTGAAGATGTACATCGGCAATGTGGTCATGCCGGCGCCAGCGAGAAAGTAACTGGTGACGTAATCATTCATCGACGCGACGAACGACAGCAGCGCCCCTGCGACGATGCCGGGCAGCGCCAAAGGCACGGTGATTTGCCGAAATGCGGCCCAGGGTGTGGCTGACAGGTCCGCAGCAGCCTCGAGCAGCGTGCGATCGATCGTCTTGAGTCTGGCTTTGATCGGAAGGTAAGCAAGCGGCACGCTGAAGACCACATGCGCAAACAGGACGACGCCGAATCCGAGCTCGGTCTTGAACATCGAGAACAGCATCATCGTCGCGATCGCCAGCACGATTTCAGGTATGACAAGCGGAAGCGCGACGAGAAGTCCCGCCCGGTCGAACCCGTGCCGATCATTTCTCGACCACCAGGCAGCCGCCGCGCTCGTCGCAAGCACGGTGGAAAGCACCATCGACATCAACGCCAGAACGAGCGAGTTCTTCGCGGCACGGACCAGCGTCGGATCGGACCACGCCTCCTCGTAGCCGCGGATACCGAACCCGTCCCAGACGAGCGCGGACGGGCCGACGTTGAAGCTCATCCCTATCACGATCAGCATCGGCAAATAGAGGAACAACAGCACCGCGATCGCGATTGCCGCGGCCAACGGAAACCGGCGCAGTTCAGGCGAATTCATGAACGCGCTCCTGTCGTTGAAAGAGCGCGCCCAGCCGGGGCATGAGCATCGCCAGAAGCACAATCGCGAGCAACGCAAACGACATGGCGGCGCCCAAAGGCCAATCCCGGCCGCCGGCAAACTGGAAATCGATCAAGTTGCCGATCATGAACGCGTGATTGCCGCCAAGCAGCCCGGGGATCGTATAGGAACCCAGTGCAGGGACAAAGACGAGCCCTACGCCCGCCATGATGCCCGGGCGGCAGCACGGCACAACCACATGGACCAGTGCGGCCGGCTTGTTTGCCCCCAGGTCGTAGGCCGCTTCGACCAGCCGCCAGTCGAGATCATCGAGCGCGGCAAAGATCGGCAGGACCATGAATGGCGTGAACGCATAGACGAGGCCGATCAAGGTCGCGAGATCGGTGTAGAGCAAGCCGAGCGGGCCGTGCATGATGCCGGCTCCGATCAAGATCCGATTCACCAGGCCGTTGTCTGCGATGACGATGATCCACCCGTACATCTGGACGACGACGCAGGTCCAGAACGGGATCGTGATCAGGATCAGCAACGCGGCTTTCCACTTCCGAGGGCGCGTCGCCATGAAAAGCGCCGTCGGGAAGCCGATCAGCAGACATCCCGCGGTGGTCAGCAGGGCCATGGTCATCGACCGGGAGAAAATGGCGAGATAGCCCCGCTGAAGGACAAGCGAACCGTCAAAGTCCCGATCGAAGACGACCCGCTCGTATGCCCGGGCAGTGAAGTCGCCCCACGCGACGCCGCCGAAGTCGAGCGGCGCGCTGAGCGAGACCACTGCCAGGATGATCATGGGAAGAACCACACCCGCGACCATGACGAGCACCGCCGGGTTATACATCTTCCGCCATGATTTCAGCTTCGGCAGGTGGACCATAGGGACTTGACGCACTACCCATTACCTCAATTAGGCCGGTTCGATTGGCAGGAAGCGTATCAAATAGATCGCTCCATTTATAGGGGTTGCCCGTGCCGTTCGCGCCAATGTGTTACCCGTCAGCGCCAATGACATTATAAGTTTGGCGAACGGCATTTTATATTGAATTATTTCGCCAACAGAAATTCTCGTACTCGTGCAATTTAGATCGATGCAGGAACATTAAAGCGTTGACCAATCGCCAGGTCACCGGGAACGGTCACCGGGTACTGCGCCGCACGCCGGCGCCCGATGGGCGCCCCATGTGGCGCCATGCGGCTTCGCCGGTGGATCGGCCAACCCCAGTCCGCCGCGGCACACGTGGCAGCTATCCGGCTTCCGCGGCATGATCGTTGGCGGATTTGTAAAAATCGTGAGATAGTTGCCCAATTCGCACCACGCATATTTCATATAACGAGATGACAGGCGATAACGAATATGGCCATTGCTGATAAGCTGGAATACCGCCGAATGACCGAGCGCGATATCGGCGCTTTTTATGACGTTCGATTCTCCGTGAGCGAGAATAGAATCCATCCCCACCAGGTTCACCTGCTCAACCGCAACCTCCTGATCGAGAAAATCAGGCAGGGAGGCGGCTGGATTTGTGAATGTCGTGATGAGGTGGTCGGGATCTGTCTGCCGGTCATCACCGAAAAGCCGTTCATCACCGCCTTGTTTGTGAATCCGTCGTTCCATGGCGCCGGCATCGGCCGGGAGCTGCTCGACCGCGCGCTGACATGGTTGAAGGAAAAGGGAGTGGCGCAAGTCACGCTCGTGACCGATCCGGGCTCGCGAGCCGATGGCTTCTACCAGCGTCTCGGGTGGAAGCGCGGCGAACTGGACGAGTATGGATGCCAGGTCGTGTTTACGAAGTCGCTAGGAGTCGAATGAAGCCGGTAGCCGACATGAGTCACCGCACTGCCGCGCAACGGCCGGCGCCGCTTCACACCATCTTCATCACGATCGACTTCATGAAGCGTATGGGGGTTCCCGTCGACGTCTTGCTGAGAGGCGCGGGCATTTCTCCGTCGGACGTCGAGCGACCCAACGCAATGGTGACGCATGCGCAGGAAATGGTGCTGTTTGCGAATGCACTCGAGGCGACCGGCAACACCGCGATCGGGCTTCATATCGGAAACGCGATCCCGGTGACATCGTACGGCCTGCGCGCCCACGCCATGCTGGTGAGCCCGACGTTGGGCGACGCGCTGCGCCTGGGCTTCGAGCATCCGTTGCTGGGGATCAGCTATTTCAGAATGAGGATAACGACAACGGGCGACGTGGCCAGAATTACGGTTGGCGGCTATACCTATCGCACGGATCTCCTGGTTTTGAATACCGACATGGTTTTCACCGCCATTCGCCGGGAGATGCGTGATTTGATCGGGCAATATCCGGAATTCCTGAGGATAGGATTTGCCTATCCGGAACCGCCGCACGCGGAATCTTACGGAGCCTATTTCAACTGTCCAATCGAATTCAATTCTCGCGAAAGTTTTCTCGAGTTCGATCGATCGACACTTGAAATCGCGCTGCCGCTCGCACACCCGATAGAATTCGAATTGGCAAAAAAGGCGTGCGCAAAGCGCGAATTCGAACTTGCGCACTGGGTCCCGTCGGACCTCATCGGACGGCTGCTTGGCCTGATGTACGACAACCCCGCGTGTCAAGACATCGCCGAGTTTTCCAGAGAGCTCGGACTTTCGCTGCGCAGTTTGCAGCGGAAACTCCAGGAGATGGGGACGTCGTTCAGTGCCATGCACAACCTTGTACGTCAAGATCTGACATCGCAATATCTGGCCAAAAAGGAATATTCGATCAAGGAGATCGCGGCGCGGTTGGGATACAAAAGTACATCCGCATTCAGCCGAGCGATGAAGCGTTGGTCGAAAGAAGCGACCGAATGAAAAAATAGGCCAGGACTGCCCGTATGAACATGGCCAGCCTCTACTCCGCCGAACTCCAGAGGCGTCAACGCAAATTTGCCACGATCCGCGACAAGCCGGAAATTGTCGGGTACTCGAAGATGTGAAAGAGTTCGATGCGCGGCCACCGGTCGGCCAGCGACAGATGAAACGAAACCGCGTGCATCGACGTGAGGCCATGCGCGAAGAAGTTATCGTGCTCGCCGAGCCGGCTCACGTTCAGGTAGGGTGAGAGCAGGACGGTCAGCATGTGTTCGGGGCTATCGGGTGCCGCGTTCCGTTTGACGGGAAGCGGCATGGGTTGCGGAGGCGGCAGGCTCGCAAGCGCTTTCCGATCGAGCTTGCCGGAGCCGTTGCGCGGGAGCGTGTCGATCACGGTCAGCTCGCGCGGCCACAGATACTTGGGCAAACATTGGCGCAGATGCGCGTGCGCCAGTTCCACCGGATCCGCGATGACATGGCGCGGATCGAGCGTGATGAATGCGGACAGGCTGTCGATCTCGCCCTGGTCGCGCGTGTGGATCGCCGCCGCCTCGCTGATGAACGGCAGCGCCTCCAGCGTGTCGCCGATCTCCTGCAGGTCGACCCGATGCCCGTTGATCTTCACGAAGTCGCCGACGCGCGAGACGAAATTCAGGCGTCCCTCCCGATCGACGAAGCCGACGTCGCCGGTGTCGTAACGGATCGTGCGGCCGTCGGCGCTCGCGATGAACTTCTCCGCCGTGAGCGCGGCGTTGCCCAGATAGCCAAGCGCGACCGCGTCCCCCCCGATCAGGATGCGTCCCTCCACGCCAAGCGGCACCTCCGAGCCATGTTCGTCGACGACCAGCACATGCGTGTTCTGGATCGGCAGCCCAATGCGCCGTTCACCGGGCCGATCGATCCGTTGACAGGTCGACCACACGGTGGTTTCGGTCGGACCGTACATGTTGTACGGCCGCGCCGCACGCGCGTGGATCTCGGCCGAGAGCGCCTGGCCGAGCGGCTCGCCGCCGACCAGCAGGCGGTCGAATCGGAACGACGCGCCGAGGTACGGCAACAGGCACTTCAGCAGCGACGGTGTGGACTGGTAAATCGCCGGACGGACCTGCTCCAGCAGCCGGGCCAGCAACTGCGGCGATGCCGCCCGGCCGTCATCGGCGAGGGTCAGGGTTGCGCCACTGGCAAGCGGCAGCGCGTACTCCAGATAGAAAATGTCGAAGCCGGGCGAGGTGCTGGATAGCACGCTCGTGTCCGCATCGCATCCGAGCAGTTCGCCAAGGCAGTCGATCAGGTTCGCGCATCCCCGGGTCGTGACCCTGACCATCTTGGGTTTGCCCGTCGAGCCGGACGTGAAGATCCGGTACGCTTCTCGGCTTGCGCCTGGTGGCGGCGTGCACGTCGGCGCGGCGGAGCACGCCGCCATATCGAGTTGCGGGGTGCCGACCGGCAAATCGGCGATGAACGGATGCGGCGTGCCGGCCGTATCGTGCAGCACCGCGGTTGCTGCACTCACGTCGAGCATCTGCCTCATGCGCGGTGCCGGCGTCCGGAAGTCGATCGGGATGTAGGGCACGCCCTGACGCTGGCACGCGATCATCGCGACGATCAGCGGCACGCCGCGCGGCAGGCAGAGCAGCATGGCGTCGCTCGTTTGCCTCAGCGTGTCGAGCGACGCCGCGCATCCAAGCACTCGCTCGTGCAGTTGCCGGTAGGTCAATTGCTCGCCGCCGGCGATCAGCGCGATCCGGTCGGGGTCGCGTTGCGCTGCTTCCGAGAACCGCGCGATGAAATCCCGGTAATGCGTCTTTGTTTGACCGCTGAGCATCGGTCGGACTCCGTCATACCTGGCTGGTGAATTCGTAGGCAAGCGCGATGAACTCGCCCGTCAAGCGGCTGATATCCGTCTCGCTGTAAATCCCGGGATCGTAGTGCGCGACGAGCCGGATGCGCTCGTCCGCGTCCGCCTGGAATTGCAGGCACAGCTCGGTGTAGAGCGGCCGGTAGCGGTACGGCCCCTCCTCCCACACGTGCCCGTTCATCTCGATCCGGTAACCGGTGTTCTGGTTCTGGAACATGAACAGCATCCGGTACGGCGCGCCAGCGCGGCCCGAGGCCTGCACGATCACGTCGAGCGGTGCGTTGGCGTGTTGCATCGATTCGGCGAGACGTTCGCCGACGGCCGCCAGGATCGCGTCGTATCCGCGCGTTTCGTCGATCTCGACACCGATCGGGAGGTTCGTGATCCGGCAATCGATCTGCCCCAGTGTGTGTGCGTCGCGATTGTTCAGCGTGGTGCCGGTCAGGACCCGGCGCATGCCGGTCCGCCGTGCCACCAGCGTGTTGAACACCGCGTAGAACAGAACGAACGGCGTGATCCTGCGCACCCGGCAAACCGCCCGTACCGCGCGCAGCAGGTTGTCGGGCAGGATTGCGCACCGCTCCGCCGCGGGATACGGCAGCGGTGCGCCGGCCTCACGCGGCGCGCGTCCCGGTGTCGAGGCGAGCGTACTGGCCGGTGCCTCCGCAAGCTGCTCGCGCCAGTACGTCGCGTCCTCGGGCCGCCAGTTCGGCGTATCCGATACCGGGACCGGCTCCGCGGTGCGCTCGCCCTTCAGCGTGCGCTCGACGCGCCGCAACAGGTTCTCCAACCCGGTGCCGTCGATCAGGAGATGCGGAAAATTGATCGCGACATGATGACGCTCGCCGTGCCGCACGTACAGCACACGCGCGGCCGGACCGCGCTCGAGATCGAAGCGCCGGCCGAAGAACGCCGTCAGGCAGCGCTCGGGATCGTCCGATTCCGCGAGCGTCACCGCCTCCGCGGTCGTCACCCGCTCGCGCCGCTCGCCCAGCATGATGCCGTCGCCCGTCCATTTCAGCGTCATCGAGAAATCGGGAAGCCCGCTCAGGATCGCGTCGAGCGCGGCGCAAAAAGCCGGCCAGTCCGGCGCGACACCCGCCGACAGGCACAGCGGCACGTTGTAATGGCTGAAGTCGCCGCGCTGCAGCTTCTCGAGCAGGTAGAAGCGTGCCTGGTAGGCGTTCAGGCGCATGCGCGGCGGTGCATCGGGCCCGTTCGACCCGGCGCGCGCGCCGACGCGCGCATTGATGCGCGCGGTCAGTAACGCGGGCGTCGGACAGTCGTAGATGTCCGTCTGCGCCAGCATCACGCCGTAACGCTCGCTGACATGTGCGATCAATTCGACGGCAGAGATCGAGTCGCCGTTCAGTTCGAAGTAGTCGCTGTCCGGGGTGACCGACGGCTCGGCGAGCACCGCCGTGTAGAGTTCGACGATCTCGTCGCACGACGCTGTTTGCGCTTCCCCCGCCCCCCGGGCGGGCGGGGCCTCGGGCCGCTCGCTCACGCCCGCCTCCGCGTTTGCGCCGCCTGCGTCCGGCACCAGCGTGTAGCGCCGTGCCGACAGTTCGGGCAGTGCCGCGTCGAACGCGCGGCACACGTCGTCCGGCGCCTGTTCGAGTATCACGTGCGCGTTCGTGCCACCGACGCCAAACGAGCTGACGCCGCAGCACGTGCGTTCGCGCAGGTCGAGCACGTTTGCATCGGCCGAAATGCTGAATGGCGAGTCGACGAGGGCCAGCAACGGGTTCGGATTGACGAGCCCGGCTGTGCCGGGATAAACGCGATGCTTCAGCGCGAGTACCGACTTGATCATCGACACGATGCCGGACGACCAGAACAGATGGCCGATATGCCCCTTGATCGAGCCCAGCAGGATCGGTTCGGGCGTCGCGGGCGGCGGATAGGATTCGACGAAACGCCGGAGCGCACGCACCTCGATCGGATCCCCGATCGCCGTGGCCGTCGCATGGCATTCGACAAAGGCCAGTTGATCGGGCGCGACGCCCGCATCGGCATAGGTGCCCTTCAGGAGCGCCACCTGCCCGTCCACCGCCGGCGCGGCGAAGCTGACCTTGTGCGCGCCGTCGTTGTTGACGCCCACGCCGCGCACCAGCGCATGAATCCGGTCGCCGTCTCGCCGCGCCCGGCTCAACGTCTTCAGCACGACCGCGCCGCCGCCATCGGCCGGAACGGTGCCGTCCGCCTCGGCATCGAACGGACGGCACACGCCCAGTCGCGAATAGATCGAGCCGGGCTCGTAGGCGTAGGCCCCGTCGAGCGGATACGTGATCGTCATGCCGCCCGCCACCACCGCGTCGCAGCGGCCGGCCCACAGCAGATGGCAGGCTTCGGCCGCCGCGACCAGCGACGACGAACAGCCGCTTTGCAGGTTGAAGGACGGCCCTTGCAGGTCGAACACGTAGCTGACGCGGGTCGCGAGAAAATCGGCACCCCGGTTGACCGTCTCCAGCAGCGCGGGTGGCGGCGCCACGCGCCCCTGTGCGACCAGCGCCGCGAGATGGTCGTGATAGGTGCCGTTGGCCGCCTGCGACGCAACGACGCCCACCGTGCCGGGATGCGCGCCGCGCGGGTAGCCGGCATCGGCAAACGCGGCGTCGACGAGCATCAGGAACCGGCGGCACTGCGGGTCCATCACCTGCGCTTCCTGTTCGCTGATGCCGTAACGGGCGGCGTCGAACAGCTCGGCGGATTCGAGCCGCCGCTCAGGCCGCCCGCCGCGAGGCGGCGCTGCGAGCAACGCCCATAATGCTTCGTAGTCGCCGGCGCCCGGCACGCAGCAGGCCATGCCGACGATGGCGATCGGCTCGCGGGTGCCCGGATTCATTTGGTGTCGTCCATGTCGGTGAAGTCGAGCACCGCGCTGTCGGCCAGCATCGGATCCAGCCGCGTGCGGATGAACGCGAGATGCAACGGATGATTCTGGTACGCGTAGCGGTCCGCCTTGCTGTCGAACGCCATCACGAAGCAATGACTGAAGCGGTCGTTGTGCGGGTTGTCGGCGTCGTTACGGCCGAAGTGATACGCGCGGATGGTCGGTATCCGGCTGCGCAGCCCGCCCAGCGCGCGCAGCGCATCATCCGCCTGCGACGCGCTCACGCCTTCGGCGAACGCGAACAGGATCACGTGGAAATACATAGCGCCTCCGCGAAGCGGTTGACGTGCGCGGCGACCTCCGCAAGTCGGGTGGCCTCGACGATGTCGACGTGGTGCGCGTCGATCCGCACGATCTCCGCATGCGGGCACCCGCCCCAGCCGTTGTCCGCCTTCGCCGCGTCGAATGCGCGGCGCAGCGGCCCGTCGGCGATCGGCAAGCGGCTACCGGTCGCGATGATGTTCAGGAACGGCAACACCTGCAGCGCGGGCCTGAATGCGCGCGCCATGTCGCGCTCGACCCGGAAGACCGCGTTCAGCCGCTGCAACTGCCGTTCGTAGCGCGCCTTCCCGAAGCGCTCGACCAGCAGGCCCGCACTGTCAATGAAATACGGCAGCGCGTCGTCGTCGAACAGCGCGGCGTGGCGTTCGTGAAACACGACCGAATCGATCGCGAGCAGGCCCGCGACCGGATAGCTCGCCGCGAGCCGCGCTGCAATCAGGTTCGCCAGCATGCCGCCGAGCGACCAGCCACCGATGCAAAGCGGCACGCAGACGTCCGGCACCGCCTCCACGATCTGCGCGGCGTACAGTGCGGCCAGTTCGTCGGCGTCGCGGATCAGGTCGCCTTCGTTCGAATACAGGTTGTACGAGTCGATCGCAAGCAGCTCTATGTCGTCCGACAGATGCGCGGCCAACGGCTGGTAGATCTCGGCGCCGGAAATGCTGGCATGCACGAGGACGAGCCGCAGGCGCGGCGTCGAGCGCGCCGCGCGCAGCCGCTTCACGAGCCCCCCGTCGGCGCGCGCGGGCGCCGCCAGCAATGCGGCGATGCTCCGCAACTGCTCGCCGAAGCGATCGTGCGTGTCGATCCAGTCGAGGTCGATGCCGACGTCGAACGCGTCGTTGATATCGCTCACCATCGTCAGCGCGAGCATCGAATGCCCGCCTTCGTCGACAAACGACGTCGCGTCGCTCACTTGCTTGAGCATCAGCGCAGACTTCCAGATGTCCGCCAGCGCCGGTTCGATGCCCGGCAGTGGCGGCGTCGCCGCGGCATCCATCGCGACCGCCGGCCCCGGTGCGTCGACTCGCACGCCCGGATCGATTTCACTCACGCCGAGATCGAGGATGCGCGCATCCGGGTCCGCCACGCACGGGAGGCCATCCGGCGTCGGGTCGACACCCGCACGGCCGAAACCGTCGAACCGCTGCGCAAGCTCCGCAAGATCCATCGCCGTCACACACGCGACGCACGCGCTGCCCGCGGCGCGCCGGTTCAGCGTACGGGCGACGTCGCGGAACTCGGCACCGGATTGCCGCACGGTCTCGGCAAGCTCGCGCATCATCGCGGCGACGCGTTCCGGCGTGCTGGCGCCGACGTAGACGTGCAGCGGCCCGGGCGGCGCCGCGCCGCGAGGCTCGGCGAACGCGGGCGGCGACTCGACCAGCACCGCGCAATTGGTGCCGCCGATGCCGAGCGAATTGACGATACCCGTCAACGGCCCGGTCGCTGGCGCGCGCGATTGCGGCACATAGAGAGGCCCGTTGTCGAACGAGATGCGCGGATTCAGCGCGCGATGGTTCGCGGCGGGCGCGATGCATTGGCGCCGCGCCTGCACGGCCGCGCGCAACAGACCGGCGAGGCCCGCGACCGTGTCCAGGTGGCCGATCGACGACTTCACCGACGCGACCGCCGTGGCGTTTGCGCCGCGCCGGCTGCCGGCGAACGCCTTCTGCAGCGCCGCAGCCTCGATCACGTCGCCGATGTAGGTCCCGGAGCCATGTGCCTCGACAAAGTCGATGTCGCTCGCGTCCAACCCCGCTCCCGTCAGCAGGCCGTCGAGATTCTCGGCAACCGCCACGGAGCTGGGCGACGTATAGGTCGCCTTGTGGCTGCCGTCGTTGTTGACCCGGCTGCCGCGCAGCACGGCGAGCAGCGCGTCGCCGTCGCGCCGCGCGTCGTCGAGCCGCTTCAGCACGAACACCACGCAGCCGAAGCCCGGCACCATTCCGTCCGCATCGCGGTCGAACGAGCGCACCACGCCCGATCTCGACAGGTTCATGCCGGGATGGTACGCATACCCGTCGTGCAGCGGAAACGGCAGGCTGGCGCCGCCCGCCAGCACGAGATCGCAATCGCCGAGCCTCAGCGCCTGCATCGCGGCGTGGATCACGAGCAGGCCGCTCGAGCACGCGGACTGCACGCCGTAGCTCGGGCCGCGCAGGTTCAGCACGTGCGACACGCGCAGCGATTGCTGCTCCTTGTTCGAGCCGATTTCGATCTCGAACGGATGGTATTTCGCCGCCACGTCGTGCTGAGCTCGGACCACGCTCGCATAATCGGTGTCGGATGCGGTGGAAATCACCGCGGTGCGCGCGGGCAGCGCTTTCGGGTAGTAGCCGGCCGATTCCGCCGCTTTCCAGCAGTGCTGGATGAACAGCCGCTGTTGCGGATCGATGATGACGCTGTCGCGCAGCGACAGCCCGTACAGGCGATAGTCGAACCGCGGCCAGTCCGTCATGTAGCCTGCCCGATCGACCCAACCCTCGCGAGGCGGTGCCGCGTCGTCGGGCGACGAAAACGCGTCCTCGCCGGCGAACACCAGCCGTTCGAAATCGCCGAGCGTGCCCGCGCCCGGCAACGCGAGTGACGCCCCGATCACCGCGACCCTGGCATCCGGTTGCGCGACGTGTGCCATGTCAGCGTGCCCAGGTGTTCCGATACTGGTCGTCGTCCACCATGAACCACAGCTCCTTCACCTTGTCGCCGACGAAGCGCTTCTCGACCATGATATTGATCCGGCGGCTGCGGCCACTCTCCTTCTCCGTGACGTCGCGAACCAGGCGCGCGAAGGTCCGATCGCCGCTCGCAAACACCGATTCGATCGTTGTCCTGATGTCCGAGTGCGCGGCGACGAAGTCGCGCATCGACGACTTCAGCGACTCGACGCTCAGATCCTTCCCGTTGAAATGGCAGACGGCGTCGTCGTGATAATGGTTATTCACCGCGGGGCAGTTGCCGGTGTCGAACACGTCCGTATACAGCGAGCGTACGACCGCGATCATGGTGTCTTCCATACTCCCTCCTTGACGAAAGTCAGGCTGTTCCCGCTGTACGGGCTCTTGCGCAGCACGCGGCGCGGCACCGCGAAAAACGGCAGCCGCCGCGCCGTGTACAGCAGTTCATCCCACGACGCGCCCGCCATCTGCTCGGCCAGCGCGTCGAACGCGAGCGGGTCCAGCGGCCGCGACGTCCAGAAGAACGTCGCGGGCGCGCCGAAATCCCATGGCATCATCTCGACCTGGTTCAGGCATGCGAGGTCGTGCAGCATCTTCTGCGCGACATGACCCATGCCCACGCGGTTGTAATTGCCGTACCGATCGAAGCGGTCCTCGCCTCGCCGGCACGCCTGCCAGACCTTCGCGACCGGCTTCGACAGATGCTCGGCCACATCGCGGAAATCGATCTCGACGTCGATCTTCCGCGCGCGCAGCACCGGCCAGTTCATCGACGCGTCGCCCCGCAGCCAGCGCCCCTGCTCGTCGAGCCAGTACTCGACGAGGGTCTGCTCGTGCGCGAGGCGCGGATAGAAATACGTGCAATACGCATAGCGGATGCGCGCGGGTATGCCCTTGTGCCGCAGCATCCCGCACGCGACCTTCGAGATGTTGACGCAGTTTCCGATGGTCTTGTGCTCGAGCGGCACGTCTTCGCGCAAATCCCGGACACCGTGCGCGGCGACCTTTCCAAGCAGGTCCTCGACCCGGTACACATCCATCTCGGCCAGTCGATGCGGCCCGATTCGAGCGGCGTTCAGGCCGCCGTGATGCTCGACCACATGGCGAGCGGCCTGAAACAGCACGTCGATATCGTCGCCGAGCGAATCGAACAGGTACCCGTAGCGGCCCGGATCGGTATTCGACGTGTGCCGCAGGTAGTACGCCCGCTCAGTACGCGTATCGTTCACGAATCAGCTCCTCAAGCCCGCCCAGCGACCCCGCCTCGTAGATGTCCAGGATGTCGAGATGCACGCCGAGCTGGGTTTCGATCTCGGCCTGCAGGCGCGCGATGCCGATCGAGTCGAAGCCGATGTCGAACAGGCGAGCCTGGCGGTTCGTCGCCGGCGCGCGAGTCAGCCGCGCAATCAGGCGCGCAAGCGCATCACTCCCCGCATCCCGTCCGGCCTGCTCCGCCTGTTCCGCCAGCAATGTTTCCGCGCGGCGCGCGAGCGCCCGGCCGTCGGTCTTGTCGTTGCGCGTGAGCGGCCAGTCGGCGACGAACACGATCCGCCTGGGCTTCTCCCATGCGTTCAGCACGCCGTCGAGCCGCGCGTCGGCATGACGCCAGCCGTCGCGCGTCACGCCCGCCGCGTGACACACCAGCACCAGCCCCTGCATCGTCTCCGAATGGAACGCATGAACCCGTTCGGCCAGGCCGGCCTGCACGCAGCGCCGCTCGACGCCGCCGAGATCGACGCGATGGCCATTCAGCTTCACCTGCGCGTCGCATCGTCCGATGAAATGGTAAATTCCGTGCGCATCGCGCCGGACTTCGTCGCCGGTGTCGTAGAAGCGTCCGCTGACCGCACGTTCGTGCGCGGCGAACGCAGTCCCGCCCGTCTCGCCGACGTAGCCGGCGGCCAGCCCGGCGCCCGACACCAGCAGGCGCCCCTGGCCCGCCCCGTCGAGCAGTTCGCTCGTGCCGGCGCGCCGGATCTCGCACTGCACGCCTCGCACGGGACGGCCGAGCGGCACCTCGTCGACGACGCCGCGCATTACGTCGGGCGTAAGCGCGGCGATCGTCGTGAACACCGTGTTCTCGGTCGGGCCGTAGCCGTTGAACAGCGCCGTGCCGCGTGCGCCGTCGACGAAGCGGCGCGCCGCCTCGGGGTCCACCTTCTCGCCACCGACCAGCAGCGTGCGCAGCGTGGCCAGTGCGGCCCAGCGATCCGCCAGCACCAGCGTGTTGAACAGGCCGGCGGTCATCCACATCACCGAGATCCGCTCGCGGCGGATCGCCGACTGCAGCACCGCGTGATCGAGCACGTCGCGCTTGTCGAGCACGACGAGCGTGTTGCCGTTCAGCAGCGGTGTGAAGATCTCGAACGTCGACGCGTCGAACGACAGCGACGAATACGCGGCGAACACGTCCTGCGGGTCGAGCGGCAGGAAGTCCGGCGCATGCAGCAGGTTGCACACCGACGCGCGGCGCACCATCACGCCTTTCGGCTGCCCGGTGGAGCCCGACGTGAACATGATCGACATCACGCCGTCGAGCGCGCCGGTATGCACGGGCGCGCCGGCATCGAGGCCGGTCAGCCCGAGCTCGCCGGTATCGAGATCGAGCCGCTCGACCAACGCGCAGCATTGGGCGGTGCGCAGCATGCCGGAGCGCACTGTCGCGGCCGTGCCGGCGTCGATCGGCACGAACACCTTGCCGGCGTCGAGGCAGGCCAGCATGAACACGATGGCTTCCGGGTGCGGCAGGCAGAAGCCGACGACCGGGCCCGGCGCGCGCATACGCAGCGTGGCGGCGATTCGGCGCGCGCGGTCGAGCAGCGCGCCGAAGCGCAGTCGCACCGCGCCGGAGACGATCGCCTCCTTGTGCGCGTGCGCGGCGCAAACATCCGAAATAAGCTCGTACATGGCGGGTCAGTCATGTGGCGGAGCGCCGCCGGAAGTCCGGCCCCGCGCCCCTGGGTCCATTCGCGCCGCGGTTCGCCGGCGCAGGTTGCATCGCTGTTGCGGCCGGCCTCCCCGGTCAGTCGTCGCCGCCGCGACCGTCGAACACCCGCACGGCCGAATACGCGAACGCCAGCAGGAAACCGACCAGCACCAGCAAGGACAGCGGCACGGGGAATACATAGTGCCCAGACAGGCTTCCCCGCAGCAGATCCACGCCATACGCGACCGGGTCGACGTACGCGAGCGCCCGCAGCCAGGCCGGGACGTTGTCGAGCGGATAGATGGCGCCGGACAGAAAGAACATCGGCAGCAGGATCGTGTTCGTGAAGACCGGGAACGACGTGATCGCCGAGAGCCGGGCCGCGAAGCCGACGCCGAGCGCGGAAAACACGACCGCCGACAACGCCATCGCGAGCACGAACTTCACGAGGCTCGCCACCGTGAACGTCACGCCGACGAACGGCGCGAGCAGCAGCAGCAGGATCGCGATCACCATTGCCTGAAGCGCACCCGACAGGATCTTGCCGAACGCGATCGCATTGCGCGACACCGGCGCAACGAGCAGCGCCTTCAGAAAGCCGACCTGCCTGTCGACGACGATGCCGATCGCGGCGGAGCTCGAATTGAACAGCAGCGTCAGGATCACGATGCCGGGGTAGATGTACTTCTGGTACCCGCCGCTCCCGAAATGCGCGCCGGCGCTGGCGCTGAGGCCCGAGCCGAGCACGAACAGATACAGGAGCGGCTGCACCAGGCTCATCAGCACCCGGTTGCGATTGATCCACAGACGCTCGATGTCCAGAAAAATGATGCCGACGATGCCGTTCATGCGACGAGGCCCTCCTTCACGTTCTTTTTGCCGACCCTCTGCCCGTTGACGAGGCTGTGCCCGGTCAGCAGCAGGAACACGTCCTCGAGACTCGGCTCGCGCACCTCGACCTTCTCGACGCGCGCCGGCAAGTCCCGCACCAGATCCGGCACCATGTTCGACAGATTCCTGCCGGTGATGCACAGGCCGCTCTCGTCCGAGTCGACCGCATAGCCGCGCTCTACCAGCCAGTCATGGGCAAGCGCGTCGTTGTCGGTCGAGAGCTGGATGATGCCGCCGCCTACCTGCGCCTTGAGCGCCTGCGGCGTGTCGATCGCGACAATGCGGCCCTTGTCGATCAGCGCGATCCGGTCGGCGACGTCGGCTTCTTCCATGTAGTGCGTCGTGAAGAAAACCGTCTTCCCGGCGTCGGCCAGTTCGCGCACTTTCGACCAGAACAGCCTGCGCGCGGTGAGGTCGAGTCCGAGCGTCGCCTCATCGAGGCACAGAAGCGCGGGATCCGCGATCAGCGCCCGCGCGAGTTCCAGCCTGCGTCGCTGCCCGCCCGACAATTGCCGCGCCGGGCGATCGGCGACGTCGGTGAGTTCGAGACTGGCCAGAATCTCCTCGGTCCGCTGCCGCGCGATCGCGCGAGGCAGCCCGTAGAAATGCGTCATCAGGTTCAGGTTCTTTCGAACCGACAGGATGTCGGCCAGCGCGGGCTCCTGAAAGACGATGCCGATATGGCGGCGCACCCACGCGCGCTCTTTCACCACGTCGCGGCCGTAAACCTCGAGCGCGCCCGAAGTCGGCTTGCGCAGGGTCGAGAGGATCGAAAAGAAGGTGGTCTTTCCGGCTCCGTTCGGCCCCAGCAATGCGAACATTTCGCCCGGGCGGACTGTCAGCTCGACTTCGTCGAGCACCACGAGATCACCGAACTTCTTGCTCAGTCCTCGTGCGGCAATGCTGTTTTGCTGCGTAGAGACACTCATCGTGATTCTCCGGAATCCGGGAGGGTTGGATCGATGCGCGCCGCCAGCCCGATGGCCGGGCATGATTCGCACGTCATGGGGATCAATTCAACCTCGCTTCTGGTTCGTTTGACGGCATTCCGAATAGACACCGATTTTCAACGACGAAAATCCGGAATTAATTTCGACGAGCCGCACTTCTATCACGCGAGTTTCACGCCTGTCAACAAACGACATGCTGCAAGATTTAACAGCCACCTCGGGACATTGATGAAAACATCAAGCAATTCAATGGGGATCGCCTTTCTTTCGATTGCGAAAGATATTTGAAAGAAACAGGCATCGCCGTCATTTTTCGATCGAAATATCTGGATCGAATAAAAATCCGAAACGATCTGCGAAATTAAATTGAAGGCTTCTCCGGATGCCGAAACGGCCTGCCTAAGATAACAGTATACAATTCCGCACACTCCATGTATTAATCTCGTTGCAAAAGGCGACACCCTGCAATACGAAGATGCGCCTTGATTAATTTTTCAATGCGACACCAAAATCCGACGAAATTCGACCCTTTGTGAAAAACAGGAACTTTTGCGCCAATTCCAATCGTAACCGGGAATAATCCCGAAAACCATACAGCCCGCTTTCATCATGAGCGTTAATGATTCGCCACCTATTTCGGTGGCGAATGGGTGCTGCGCGCCCCGCAAAAAGGCGAAGCGCCGTTGTAATTCCGGATTTTAATCCTGTTTGTACGGGTTAAATAGCCGTTTATATATCGATCGCAATTACGCCCCCGTTATTTTTTGAATGAGCGGACTGCGGCGATTGGAATCGGATCAAGCATGCGAACCAGTTGGACAACAGGAGTTCGTTATGGATGTGCGTTGCAGTAGTCCCGCGTCGCCCGTGCACGAATCGCCCGTCGACCACGACATCTTCGGCAGCTCGATTTACTACCGGCTATTCCTCGAGGCGGAAACGGTCCGGTGGCGCATGGGCGACATACCGTGGTCGTCGATCGATATCCGCAGCACCCCGCGGGCCTGGATCGCGCTGGCCAGAGAGATCGCCTATACCGAGCTCACACCGTTCAACGCGACCGCGCAGTATCTGCAGGATTACGCGAGCGACATCGATTTTACGCAGTGGGCAACGGTCTGGCTCTACGAGGAAATGAAGCATCCGCAGGCGATGATCCGGTGGCTGCACGAATTTGGCGAGACGGTCGACAGCCGCTTCGTGACGGAGGGCCGCAAGGTCGAGATCATCCCTTCGTTGATGGCGACGCTCGTCACGAACGTCTATGCGGAAGTGCTTGCCTGGTCGTTGTACATGCTGATCTCGAAGCGCTCGCCCGAGCCGGTGCTCGCGCAGGTGACCCGCCTGCTGGCCGGCGACGAGGCGCGTCACGCGAGCGGCTTTTATTCGTATGCGAAGAAGCTGCTTGCGAACTCGGACAAACCGGATCGCGAGCGGCTGACGGCGCTGAAGGTCATGTACTTCTGGGCCGAAACCAATCACCGGGTAGAGCATCCGGTCAACCTGTTCCTGCGACGGATGGCGGACCGCCCCGAAGTGCTGGAGGCGATTCCGCTCGCCGATTTCCAGGCCTGCGCGAAGAAGATGTACGCGCGTGTCTATCCGCTGCTGGGCAACCTGCTCGGCCTGCGGATCAACAATGTCGACGACGTGTACCTGCATCTGAAAACGCTGCGATAACCCAATCCCGACGAGGAATTCCAGCAAATGACGCAAGCCGAGCATACCCACGCAAGCGAGCAGTACATCTATTCGGTCGACGACAGCCAGTGCATCGCATGCGGCGCCTGCACGTCCCTCGTCCCGTCGTGCATGCGCATGGAAGGCGGTCTCGCCAGGATCTTCGCGCAGCCGGCCACCGACGAGGCACGCGCGGACATGACGGCCGCGTTCTTCAGTTGTCCCGCCGCGGCGATCCGGCGCACGCATGCCAGGCGTTGACGAGGCTCGCCGAGCGGACGGCGCGCCGCCGCGATCGCGCCCGCCTGATGACCGCAAGGCCGTCGCCTTGCCTAACGATTGAAGGATTTGCGATGCGTCCAACAGCATTACCCGGTGACGAACGCCTGATGAAGCTGTTCCGCAATGCCACCGAGGAACAGTGGGTGCCCGGCCAGACGTTCGAATGGAGCGTCGAATGGGACTATGCGAACCCGTTGCGCATGGCGAGCCTCGAATACGAGATCAGCGACGGTGCGTTCTGGAGCAAGGTCGGCGACAAAGGCCGCGAGTCGCTGTCACGCGACTTCCAGGTTTGGCGGCTGTCGCAGATGCTGCACGCGGAGCTGGCCGCGCTCGACGTGTGCGCGAAACTCACGCAGCTTCACACGGACGTGCCGGCCAAGCTCTGCTGCACGTTGCAGGCCGCCGACGAGGCGCGGCACGTGCAGGTGTTCACGCGGCTTCTCGACGAAATCGGCTCGGCCCCGTTCCCGATCACGCCGTCGCTCGGGACGCTGATTGACCAGGTCGGGCGTGACAACCGGATCAGCTTCCTGTCGCTCGGCATGCAGATCCTGATCGAAGGGGTCGGCATCGGCGCGTTCCGGCGCATCAGCATCGCGACCGACTCGGCGTTCGTGCGCACGCTGTTCTCCTACATCATGAAGGACGAGGCCCGCCATTTCGCGCTGGGGCGCCTGATCGTCAGCGAGCCCGAGCGACTCAACGACGAAGTCGGTCCGGCCGAACTCGACGATTTCCTCGACGAAGCGCTCGCTCTACTCGACGAATACCTTCGCCCGACCGAGGTGCTGGCGCGATTCGGATGCTCGGCGGACCAGGCAAAGCAACTGATCGACGGGTCGTCGTTCGGCAAGCAGTTCCGCCGGACGGTATTCGGGCAGATCGGCAGGCCGGTGCTCGAGCTGGATCTCGACCCGCGCGCGAAGACTCGCCAACGCCTCGAGGCGTTGGCGGGGCTGGCCAGCTGACGCCGGCCGGCCAAACGCCGTTCATCCGTCATTCGATGTCAACCGACGCCGCACGCCTCGCGACGTCGTCCAATCTGCAAAGGGTCATCAAATGGGTCTTCTTCAGCGACTGCGGACAGCGAATGCCGAATTCGCGATGCAACTTCGCCATACCTGCCCGCCGGAGACGGTTCGCGGCGACGCCGCCGCGTTCGTCGACCTGCGGCCGGCCGACGACGACGTCGGCGGGCTGACTGGCGCGCTGTTCGGCATTCCGGACGGCGGACTGCTCGCGTGTGTCGCACCGGCACCCGACGGCGGCCGCGTACTGTATCTCGACGCCGCCGCGTACCGGAGCGCGATCGCGCTGCGCTCGTCCGGCGACGGCGACAACGCGCTCGGCCAGCTCTCCATCGCCGATGACGCGAACCTCGTGGGGCAGCCGCTGACCGACGCCGAGCTGTCGCGCATTCGCGCCGGCTACCTGCTGCGCGTGATCGCGGAACTCGTCGGCGAGGCCGCCGAGGTCAAGCGGCAGACCGCGCGCTTCCTGATCGACAGGAAAAGCACGACCGGCGTCCTGATCGACCTGCCGGACGTTCGCACGCAGCTTTCGCATGTCCATGCGTGGCTCGACGTGCTCGAGGCCGCGCACGCCGAACTGACCGGGCGGCCCGCTTCGCCGGGCACGTGCGCGGAAGCCGAAGTCCTGCTGGTCGCCGCGCTCAGGAAACTGCAGATGTTCGCCAATCAGTGCGTTCAGCTGAACGGCGGTTGGGGCTACATCGAGCGCAATCCGGTCGCCGCGTTCTACCGCGACCTGAATGCGGCTCGTCCGTTGCTGCGGATCAGCGCGACCGGCCCGGGCACCCCGATCGACTGGACCCAGCCGTTCGTCGCGGCCACCGACGACGAGCACGCGTTCCGCGCGACCTTCGCCGAGTATCTGCACGAACGAGTCACGCCCGTGTTCGACGCATGGGAGGCCAGCGGCCGCATTCCACGCGAGGGATTCGAGGAACTGGGCAAGCGCGGCTACCTCGGGCAGGCGTGCCCGCGAGAATGGGGCGGTGGCGGCGCCGGCATGATTCGGCACATGCACATGACCGAGCAGATGATGCTCGACAATCTGTTCGGACTGACGGTCAGCACGATGCTGATCGCGAATACGGTCGTGCCGATCCTGACACGCTACGGCTCGGAAGACCTGAAGGACCGCTTCCTGCCGGCGATCGCGGCCGGCCGCACGATCCCCTGCCTCGCGGTGACCGAGAGCGGTAGCGCCGGGGCGATGGTAACCACGCTCGCGACGACCGCAGACGATCGCGGCGACCATTGGGTCGTAAACGGCGACAAGCATTACATCACGAACTCGCCCGCCGCCGATGTCGCATTCGTGCTCACGCGCACGACGCGCGGCGCCGACGCGCAGGGTCTCACGCTGCTGTGCGTGTCGATGGACCTGCCGGGCGTCGAGATCGTGGAGAAATACGCGAAGCTCGGCGCACACGCGTCGGAAACCGGGCATATCCGGTTTACCGACGTGAAGGTGCCGAAGCAGAACACCGTCGGCTATGTCGGGTCCGGCCTGCTATACGTCGTCGACGTGATCGTCGAGGAGCGCGTGCTGATTGCGGCCGCCGCGGTTTCGTATGCGCTCTACTGCCTGAACCGTACGCTCGCGCAGTTGCCCGCGCGGAACGACGCGGCGGCGCTCGCGGATCTGCGCTGCGAGGCGGCGGCGCTGCGCGTGCGCTGCTGGCAAACGGCACGGCGCGCGGCGGCGCGCACGTCGATTTCCACCGACGCGGCGATGCTCAAGTACCTGTGCGCCGATTTCGTGCGCGACTGCATCGATGCGTGCGAAGACGCGCTGCTCGCGGGTCGCCGCGCGCCGGGCGACATCGCGTGGCTTCAGCGCGCGCGCCTCGACGGCCGCGTGATGAGCCTCTTCACCGGCGCGTCCGGCGTCATGAAGGACTACTACAGCCGGCGCGTGAGCGCAGGCCTGCGGCTGCATGCGTCCGCGTGAGCGGGCCTGCCCGCCATTCGACGTTCGAACCGCGCTTTCAGGAGATCCAGCATCATGGCCCTTGCCAGCATGTCCCCGTCGTCCCGCGCCGAGCCCGGCAGCCCTGAGTCCGTGCTCGGCAGCGCGCGCTTCTACCATCTGTTCGACCAGGCCGAATCGGTGCGCTGGAAGATATCGGACCTGCCGTGGGAGCGGCTCGACCATTCGCTCGTCTCGGACGAGCTGCTGGACGTGGTCACCGAGATTGCGATGTCCGAGCTGACCACGTGGTCGGCCTCGCGGATGTTCCTCGAGAAATTCCACGACGACGTCGATTTCACGCAATGGGTATCCGTCTGGATGTACGAGGAGACCAAGCACCCGTACGTGCTGATGCGCTGGCTCGAGCTGGCCGGGCGTTCGTTCGACGCGGACTTCGTCGCGTCCGGGCGCGCGACCGAGCCGTTCATCCGTTCACGCGTCGGCACCCTCGTGATGAACATCCTGTCCGAAATCGAGGCGTCGTCGATCTACATGCGGCTGTCGAAGGCCGTACGGGAACCCGTGCTGAAGACCATCACGCGATTGCTGTCGTCGGACGAGGCGCGCCACTCCGGCAGCTTCTACGTGTATGCGAGCAAGATGATCGCGTGCTCGAATCGGCCGCGCACGGAACGGATCGAGGCGCTCAAGGTCCTGTACTTCTGGCTCACATCGCTGCGCGACGTGCAGCACCCGGTTGCAATCGTGTCGCGCCTCGTGTCGGGCCTGTCCCGGGAGTCCGACGAACTGCCGGGCGTCGACGATCGCGGGCTGATCGATGCGCGGATGCGCTCGGTCATCGGCACGCTCGTCGGCATCTCGCTCGACAGCGCGGACGACGTGATGGAACAGATCCGCCGGCTCGCGCTCGGCTGAAGCGCCAGGTTCGCCGGTTTTCACGCAATCTCATCCTCCTTCGCCACATGACACCCGAATCGATCGTAGAGGTCCTGCAACAGCACGCGGCATCCCGCCCGAATCAGCTCGCGATGCAGCACTACGACGCGCACCTCGAACCGATCGCCGGGTTGACCTACGGCGATCTCGTCGTGTCGATGCAGAAAACCGCGGCCCGGCTCGCGGACCGGGTTCGGCCCGGCGACACCGCACTCGTCGCGATGAAGTACGGCATCGACTACCTCGTCGCCCTGCTCGCGATCCTGTCGCTCGGCGGCGTGGCGATCCCGGGCATGCCGGCGAACCGCCGCTCGTCGCAGCGCCTCGAAGCCATGCTGCGGGTCGGGCAGTCGGTCGCGATGCTGCACGACGGGCTGAACGATTTCACCGAAGGCATCCTCGCGCGCCACGACGTGCATGCGCTGGACCTGTCCGCGCCGGCGCAGGCCGGCGGGACCGTGCCCCCCGTGCGGCGGATCCCGGGCGAGGCCGCCGCGCTGCTGCAGTTCACTTCCGGCTCGACGGCGACGCCCAAGGGCGTGCTCGTCTCGCACGCCAACATCGTCGCCAACCAGATCGCGATCGCGAAACACTTCGGCCATCGCGACGGCCTGCGTCTGCTGGGCTGGCTGCCGCTCTTTCACGACATGGGCCTGATCGGCAACGTGCTGCAGCCGCTGTTCCTCGGCGGCACCGCGCTGATGCAGTCTCCGCTCGACGTCGTGTCGAAGCCGGCGAGCTGGCTGAAGCTGATCGAGCGGACACGCGCGCACACGAGCGGCGGCCCGAATTTCATCTACGACATGTGTGTGCGGCGCGTGTCGGCGGACGAAGCGGCGAGCCTGGATCTGAGCGCATGGGAAACCGCGTACAACGGTTCGGAACCGGTGCGACGCCACACGCTGGAGCGATTCGCGGAAAAATTCCGCGCATCCGGCTTCAGGGCCACGTCGATCTTTCCGTGCTACGGGATGGCCGAAGCGAGCCTGTTCGTCTCTGGCCACCGCTTCTTCGGGACGGATGGCGGCACGGCGGCGCCGGCGACGGATTCCACGGGTACGCTTGTATCGTGCGGCCCAATCGATGCGGAGACGACGATCGTGGTCGCAGATCCCGTGTCGCTCGCGCCGCTCGACGATGGCTCGACCGGCGAGATCTTCATCTCCGGACCGTCGGTGGCGAGCGCCTACCGAGACGAATGCGGCATCCGGACCGCGCCGTTCGCATACCGCTTCGCGGCCCACGAGGGCCGGCTGTTTCACCGCACGGGGGACCTCGGCAAGATCGAACGCGGGCAACTGTTCGTGACCGGGCGCCGCAAGGACACGATCAAGATTCGCGGCGTCACGTATCACGCCGAGGACGTCGAAAGCATCATCGAGCGTGAGTGTCCGCAGATCGACGATCACACGGTCTGCATCGTCGGCCTGCCCGCCGCGAACGGGGACGAGACGGTCGCGGCCGTCGTCGAGATCTCGCGAACGACCGCCTCGTCCGCGCGAAGCACGCTGGTCTCGCAGATCCGCGAGGCCGTCTCGCTGCACGCGGGCGTCAGCGTCGCGAGGGTCTGCTTCGTCCTGCGCGGCTCGTTGAGCCGGACGTCGAGCGGAAAATTCATCAGATCGCTATGCAGGGAAAGCCTCGCCGACGGAAGTCTGGCGATCATCGATGAACTTCAGGAAGTGTAGCCACCAAACCAAGGAGCGGGAGAATGACTGAACGTGAACAGATGACGGAAAAACTGGCGGCGGAACTCGCGCGCCTGCTTGACGTCGAGAAGCTGGACACCAATGCGACGATTGCCGGCATGGGCTGGGATTCGATGATGCTCGTCGAGCTGGCGATCGCCGCCGAGGTCGTCTATGAACGGCGCATCGACCTCGAGAAGCTGCAGGTCGATTTCGACATGAAGCTCGGCGACATCTTCAATAAGGTGGACGAACTGATGCGCGAGACGGAACCTGCCGGGCCGGTCGCGGAATAGCCGTCACCCGCCCGGGCGCGGGCGGGCCCCTCGCCGCCCGCCGCGGCGTCAGGCCGGCGCGCCCACCAGGATCGCGGCGTTGCCGGGAGGCAGCCGGTTCTGCGCCATCAGCTCGTGCGCATCCGGCAGCGCATCCCATGCGAACGTGCGGGACAGGCACGGCTCGACCTTGCCGCGCTCGACCAACCGGTTCGCTTCGGCGGCCTGCTTCATGTGCGCGAAATGGGAACCCTGGATACGCTTCTGGTGCATCCATACGTAGCGGGCGTCGAAGGTCAGCTTGTAGCCGGTCGTGCTACCGCAGAACAACACCGTGCCGCCGCGCTTCACCAGGTAGCACGACAGCGGGAAAGTCGCCTGCCCCGGATGCTCGATCACCACGTCGACGTTCTCCCGCCGCCCGAGGCAATCCCAGATCGCCTTGCCGAAGCGCCGCGCCTCGCCGAGCCACGCGTCGTAGCGCGGCGTCTGGACGTCGGGCAACTCGCCCCAGCAGTCATACCGGCTGCGGTCGATGACGCCCTTCGCGCCGAGCCCGGTCACGAATTCGCGGCGCGCTTCGCTGGACACGACGCCCACCGCCTCCATCCCGCTCAAGCGGCAGAGCTGCACCGCGAACGCGCCGACGCCGCCCGCGGCGCCCCACACCAGCGCGGCGCCGCCCGGCCGCATGCCCGGCGCATGCTGGCCGAACAGCATCCGGTAGGCGGTCGCGAGCGTCAGCATGTAGCAGCCGGCCTCGGCCCAGCCCAACCCGGCCGGCTTCGGCAGCAGCTGGTTCCGATGCACGCGCGTGTACTGCGAGAACGAGCCGTCCGGCGTCTCGAACCCCCAGATCCGCTGGCTCGGCGACAGCATCGGATCGCCGCCGTTGCACTCCTCGTCGTCGCCGTCCACCTGATTGCAATGCACGACCACGTGGTCGCCGACCGCCCAGCGCCGGACGTTGCGTCCGACCGCCCAGACGATGCCCGACGCGTCCGAGCCGGCGACGTGGAACGGATGCCCGTGAATGCCGAGCACCGATTGCGGCATGCCGGCCGCCGCCCACACGCCGTTGTAGTTGAGCCCCGCCGCCATCACGTAGACCAGCACCTCGTCGTCGCCGATCGTCCAGACCGGCACCACTTCCCTCTGGAACGCGCGGTGCGGCGGCCCGTGGCGATCCGCGCGAATCGTCCACGCATGCATGAGACGCGGCACGCCACCGAGCGGCGGCATTTCGCCGATGTCGTACAGCGCCTTGATCGTTTCCCGGCTCATGGTGTCTCCTTCGTTGTTGTGCGTACGCGCCGTGTCACGGCTGCGTCGAGCGTTCGGCGCGCGGGGCGGCGCCCTGGACCACGACGTGCACGCGCGTCGCCGCGCGCCGGGCATGGCGGTTGGCCGCCAGCGTGACGATCAGCGCGGCCAGTTCGCACAGCCCGCCGATCGCGCCGATGTCCGCCACGGAGCTGTACGCGACGATGAACGACCCGAGCGCCGCGCCGAGCGCGAAGCCGAGATACGTGAACGACGAATTGAGCGACAGCGAGACCGGCGCGACGTCGAGGCCGGCGATGCCGATCAGCTTGGTCTGCTGGGCCGGGTTGAACGCCCAGCCGGCCGCGCCCCACGCGGCGATCGCGACCAGGATCGCGACGCGTGCATGCGCCGGCTCCAGGTGCAGCGCGCTGGCGGTCAGGCTCTCGTACGACAGCATCATCACGACCAGGCAGACGATCAGCACCTTGCCGCTGCCGAGGCGGTCGATCGCACGGCCGCTGATGAACACGCCGATGCCGGCGAACACGCCGTACAGCAGCAGCACGGCGCCGACTTCCGCGTCGCTGAAGCCGGGGCGGCCCGTCAGGAACGGCGCGAGATACGGGTAGATGGTCCAGATGCCCGCGGCCCACAGGGTCGTGATGAGCAGCGTGACCAGCACGGCGGGCTGCCGCCCGACTGCCACGCGCTGCGCGAGCGACGGCACCGACAGGTTCGCGCCGATCCCGCGCGGCAGGCCCGCCACCACCCCGAGCGTCACGATCGCGGACAACACGCCGATGCCGGCGAATGTCGCGCGCCAGCCGAAGTGGCCGCCGATCCACGCGCCGAGCGGCACGCCGAGCGCGACGGCGATCGTGATCCCGCCATGGACGGTCGCGAGCGCGCGCCCCCTGCGCTCCGGCGCGACGAGCGAGCCGGCGAGCGCATTTGCGCTCGGCATGTACAGGCCGGCCGACACGGCCAGCAGCACGCGCGCGGCCAGCAGCGACAGATAGCCGGGCGACGCGCAGGCCGCGAAGTTGGCCGCGGAGAAGCACAGCAGCGCGACGATCAGGAAGCGCCGTCGATTGACCCCCGCGCTGACCGTCGTCAGGATCGGCGAGCTGATCGCATAGGAGATCGAAAAGACGGTGACGAGCTGCCCCGCCGCCGCGAGGCTGACGGACAGATCCTTCGCGATGATCGGCAGCAGCCCGGCGAGCATGAATCCTTCGGTGCCGATCGCAAAGGCGCCCAGCGCCAGGAAATACAGCGATGCGTTCTGTTTCAGTTCGGCGGCTGACGCCATGAAATCGTCTCCCTGCTGATGAATCCGGATAGTGGGCGCGCTCGCGCGCCGCCGGTGTTCGCCCGCGCCGGCCTGACGGCGCGGCGCGGGGAAACCGGGTCTGCATGGTGCCGCGCCACGGCGGCGCGCGCCCGCCTGCTGCTTGCGCGGGCGCGTTGCTTCAACGCGCGGTCGACGAGCTGGACGGGCTGAATACGTCCTGGCCCGTCTGCACGTGGCTCCACGTGAACTGCGCGTTCGACTGCGCGAAATGCCACAGCGCGGAAATGGTCGGCACCTGGTTCTGCGTGCGGCACAGACCCGACCACGACGTCACCGTGCCGTAGTTGCCCCAGTTCACCGCGAACGACACCAGCGTGACGTTGTCCAGGCCGTTCTGCGCCGGTGCGGTGTTGGTCCAGCCGACCAGCGGGAATTGCTGGCCGCTCGTGCCCGACGGCGACCGGTAGGTACCGGTGATCGCGCCCGTCACCGGATCGACCGACTGGATGTTCATCGTCGAGCCAAGCTGGTTGCCCCACGAGCCGACCAGGCTCGCGCACGACGGCGTGCCGGCCCAGGCCGGCGCCGGCATCATGCCCAGCATGAGAGCGGACGAGGACAGCGCACCGACGGTCGCGAACGACATGAGCATCTTTTTCACTTTTTCATCTCCTTGGTCATGAATGTGCGGATCGTTGCTCCCCGCTGCCGCTCCGCACGAACGGCAGCGTTCGCCTGCAATTCGGGTGCCCCCGCCAGTCCCGGCCGGGCGCACGTCACCGACGTCAGGCCGGCTGGGCCAGCGCGAGCCGCGCCAGCACCACGTCGACCACGCTGCGGGGCGCGTCCTTCACGAAGTAATGCCCTCCGTCGATCTCGCGCACGTCGACCGCGCCCGCGAAGTGCTGCCGCCACGCGTCGATCTCGGCGGCGGTGACGACGTGGTCGTGCATGCCGCCGAGGATCGTCGCGGGCACCGCCAGCGGCGCGCGCCCCTCGTGGACATAGGAGTTCAGCAGCGCGATCTCGGCCCGCAGGCTGGGCAGGAACACGTTCAGCAGTTCGCTGTCCGCGAGGACCTGTTCCGGAATGCCGCGCAGGCGCTTCAGCCCCTCGATGAATTCCGCTTCCGGCAGGCCCGCGATGTCACCGACAGGGTTGTGCAGGTGCGGCGCCGGATACGCGGCCAGGAACAGGTGCTCCGGTGCGGGCGCCCCCGCGTCGCGCAACGCATGCGCAAGCCCGAACGCCAGCAGCGCGCCGAGGCTGTGCCCGTAGATCGCGTACGGTGCGTCGAGACGCGGCAGCAGCGCATCGCGCAACGCGTCGACCAGCGCCGGATAGCGGGAATGCGCCGCTTCGGCGTGGCGCGGCGGCCGGCCCGGAAGCTGCAGCGCCTGCAGTTCGATCTCCTCGGGCAAGTGCCGGATCCAACCGGAAAACACCGAGCCCAGGCCGCCGAGGAACGGGATGCAGAAGATCCGCAGACGCGGCGCGCGCGACGGCCGCGGCACGAGAAACCACTTGCCCGCCTCCGCCGCCGGCGCGGCAACGGTCTGCGCCGGCGGCGTCGCATCGGCCGGACGGTCCGATGCGCCGAGCTGCTGCGTCAGGAACTCGGCGAGCGCGTCGATCGTCGGATGACGCCACAGCACCGCGGACGACAGCGGCAGGCCTACCTCGCTCTCGATCCGGTTGCGCAGTTCGAGGCCCGTCAGCGAATCCAGCCCGGCCTGCGGAAAGGTCGTCGCGGGCGTCAGCGCGGCTTCCGGCACCCGCAGCACCGCGGCGGCATGCCGGCGCAAAAGGGCCTGGATCAGCTCGCGCCGCATCGCCGGCGGCGCGTCCTTGAGGCGCGCCTGCGCCGCGCCGTGGCCCGGCCGCGCGGCGGCGCCGTCGCGCACGATGTCGAAGCGAGGCTGCGCCGCCACCGCGGGCGACGCGTCGAGCCAGCGCGCGGCGTCGAACGGGAACACGCCGACCACCGGCTCGTCGCGCTTCATCAGCATGCCGAGGTAGCAGTGCGACTCGCCGGTCGTCAGGCTGGCCGCGCCACGCTCCGCGAGGCGCGCGCCGCGGTCGCCGCGGGCCGCCGCAAGACCGGCGTCCGAGAACGGTCCCCACTGGAGGCTGAGCGCCGGCAGGCCCTGCCCGCGCCGCCACGCGGCGAGCGCATCGAGGCACGCGTTCGCCGCGGCATAGCTCGTTTGCGACGGCGAAGGCAGCAAGGCCGCCGCCGACGAATAGACGACGAAATGATCGAGTGCGCGCCCGGCGGTCAGCTCGTGCAGGTGCCATGCGGCGTCGGCCTTCGGGCCCAGCACGCGCCGGTACGCGTCCGGCGTCTGGGTGTCGACCAGCGCGTCGTTCAGCACGCCGGCCAGGTGATACACGCCGCGCAGCGGACCGAAGCCGGCGTCGATCGCGTCGAGTTCGCGTGCGAGGTCCGCGCGCGACGCCACGTCGATCGCGACCGTCCGCACCTCGGCGCCCTGCCGCCGCAATTGCTCGGCCTGCGCCTGCGCCGCCGCGCCCGCGGCCGAGCGCCCCATCAGGACGATCCGCCGCGCGCCGTTCGCGACCAGCCAGCCGGCGAGCGCCGCGCCGAGGCCGCCGGTGCCGCCCGTGATCAGGTGGGTGCCGCGCAGCAGCGGCGCCGGCCCGCCCGGCTCGGCGACGACGAGATCGGGGTCCTGCATGGCCAGCGCCAGCTTGCCGACGTGCTGCGCCGCCGCCATCTGCCGGAACGCGTCGGCGGCACGGGACACCGGCAGCACCGTGGTCGGCAGCGACGCGAGCTCGCCCTGCGCGAACGCGTCCAGCACCCGCCGGAACAGCGCGGCGAACTGCTCGGGCCGTTCCCGCTGCAAGCCGCCCAGGTCGATCGCCACGAAGCGGAGCCGCTTCTTGAAGTGGCGCATCGACAGCCGGCCGTCCTCGTAGATGTCTCGCTTGCCCAGCTCGAGGAACCAGCCGTCGGCGGCCAGCACCCGCAGGTTCTGCTCGATCGCCGCGCCCGCGAGCGAATTGAGCACCACGTCGACCCCGCGCCCGCCGGTCGCGTCGAGCGTCGCGCGCTCGAACGTCGCGTTGCGCGAATCGAACACGTGCCGCACGCCGAGCTCGCGCAGCAACTGGCGCTTGGCTTCGCTGCCGGCCGTCGCGATCACCTCCGCGCCGAGCGACAGCGCGAGCTGCACGGCCGCCAGCCCCGTGCCGCCCGTCGCCGAATGGATCAGCACGCGCTGCCCCGCGCGCAGCGACGCGACCTCCTTCAGCGCGTACCACGCGGTCATCGATGCGATCGGCAACGCGGCCGCCTGCGCCGCCGACAGCGTGTCGGGCTGCGGCGCCACCAGCGCCGCGTCGACGCACGCGTGGCTCGCGAAGCAGTGCGCGCCGATCGCGACCACCCGCTGCCCGACCGCCACGGTCGACACGCCCGGGCCGACGCGCGACACGACCCCGGCGCATTCGCTGCCGAGTGCGACCGAGCGCTCGTCGTCGGCGAGGAAGAAGCCCATCGCACGCATCACGTCCGCGAAATTGAGCGCGGCCGCGTCGATCTCGATTTCCACCTCGCCGGCCCGCGGTTCGACGCGCGGCGTCGCCCGCAGCTTCATCGAACCCAGCACGCCCGGCCGGTCGATCTCGACGCGATAGGGTTCGCCGGCCAGCCGGCTGCCCGGCTCGCGCTCTTCGCCGAGCGGCCGGCGCGCCAGCCTGCCGACCCAGCGCGCCGCGCGCAGCGCGACTTCCGTTTCGGCGGACCCGCCGGCAAGCTCGTCGGCCAGCCGCTCCGCCTGCGCGTGCGCGTCGCACGGATCGACATCGATGCACCGCACGTGCCATTCCGCGTGCTCCGCCGACAGCGCGCGCGCCAGCCCCCAGAGGCCGGCATCGCCCAGTGCCGCCCGGGCCGGCGCGGACTGGCCGGCGACGGCCTGCGCGCCGGCCGTCACGAAGCTCAGGCGCGGCGCCTCGCGGCCGTCGAACGCGGCAAGGACGGCCTGCACGAGGCGGAGCGCATCGATGCTCGCCCGCATCGCCGGATCGCCGCCAGCGTCGCCCGCGAGCGCACGCTCGACGCTGTCGCCGATCCAGACGATCGAGCGCGTGCCGTGCCCGTCCGATTCCGCCCACGCGCGCAATGCGACCGCCGGAAACGGCATGCCGTCGTCGGGCATCCAGTGCAGCAGCGCCGCGCCGCCGAGCCGCGCCCGCAGCCGCTCCAGCCACGCGCCGGATGCGTCGCGGCAGGCGGCCACGATCAGCCAATCGCGCGGCGCGGCTTGCGCCTCGGCCTGCAACAGCTGCTCGATCCATGCCTGGCCATGCAGCCAGCGCCCCTGCGCGGGCAGCGCCGCGTCGGCGCGCTCGGGGCTCAGCGCACGCAGCCCGACGATTCGCGCCACCACGCGGCCCGCCGCGTCCCACACGACCAAATCAGCCGTCGACGCGTCGCCGTCGAGCGTGCGCACCCCGTGCACCCAGGCGGGCGCGCCCGCGCCGGCGGCGATCGTCGCCCGTTCGACGGAGACCGGCACCCGGGCCGGCTCGCCGTGCCGGAAGCCGAGCCACGCCAGCCCGTGCAGGCATGCATCGAGGTTGAATGCGTCCGGCTGCGCGGCGCCGCCGTCGGCCAGCCTCGCGACGAACGCATCGTCCGCCCACCAGAGCCGCTCGACGCAGCGAAACCGCGGCCCGTATTGCAGCCCCATCCCGTCGAGCGCGTCATACAGCGTCGCGCAGTCCACCTCGTCGCGCATGCGCGCCTGCGCGTCGGCAAACCCCGGCTGCGCGCCGTCGTCCGCCGGGCCGCTCGCGCGGGTCAGGCGGGTCACGCGGCCGCCCGCATGCTCGACCCAGCGGTCGTCGCGCTCGCTGTCGCGACTGCTCACGCGCCAGCCGGCCGCGTCGGGCGATTCGTCGACCAGCACGAGCTGCAGCGGCCGCGGCTCGGTCGCGTCGTCAGGCAATGCCAGCACTTGCCGGAACACGACGTCGGTGACCGCCAGATCCTGGTCCGGCCAGCGCGCCAGCGCGGCCTGCAGCGCCAGCCGCAGGAACCCCGTGCCAGGCAGCAGCGCGCTGCCGTCGATGCGATGCTGCGCGACGAGCGGATGCCCGACGCCCAGCCAGCCGTCGGCCACCAGGGTGCCGGCCTGGCACGCGATCGCGCGCGCGGCGCCGAGGATCGCGTCGGTGTGCCCGTCCGCGCCCGCCGCGCGCCGATAGGCGGGCAGCGGAAACTCGACGTGCTCCCAGCTGCGCGGCGGAATCTCGGCCACCCGGCCGGGCGCGCGCTCGACGTCGAGGCGCGCGCCGTGCGCGAACAACCGGCCGGCGGCCAGCAGCGCCGTGCGTGCCTGCGGGGCATCGTCGTTCATCGCGCATGCGACGCAGCCGTCGACGCCCGCCTGTGCCAGCGCATCCTCGATGGAGGCGCTCAGCGCCGGACGGGGCGAGATTTCCAGGAACAGCCGGTAGCCGCGCGCGATCAGTTTTTCGAGCGTCGGGTAGAGCAGCACCGGTTGCCGCAGATTGGCGGCCCAGTAGTCGGGCGTCAGCGTCGCGCCGTCGATCTCGTCGGCCGTCACCGTCGAATACAGCGGGATCTCCGCCGCGCGCGGCGAAATGGCGGCCACCCCGGCCTTCAGCGGCGCGAGCAGCGGCTCCATGAACGCGCTGTGCGACGCGTAGTCGACCCGCAGCCTGCGGCAGAACACGCCGCGCGCCTGCCACGCGCCGACGAGCGCATCGATCTCGGCTTCCTCGCCGGACACGAGCGTCGACGCCGGCCCGTTGCACGCGGCGAGGGTCACGGCCCGGCCTTCGGCCGCGACCTGCGCCTCGACTTCCGCGCGGCTCATCGCGAGCATCGCCATCGCACCACCCTTTGCCGAGACGCCGAGGCGGCTGCGCTCGCATATGATGCGCGCGGCATCGTCGATCGACAGCGCGCCGGCGACGGCCGCCGCGCTCACCTCGCCCATGCTCTGCCCGACGACCGCGTCGAAGCGCACGCCGAGCGCCCGCAGGTGGGCGGCCAGCGCAACCGCGACCGAGAACAGCAGCGGCTGGACGGTGGCCGCGTCGAGCGCCGCGAAGGCCGCTTCGCCGGCGGCGAGCGCGTCGCGCATCACGCGCCCCGAATGGCGCTCGACCGCCTGCGCGCACGCGTCGAATCCACGGGCGAACGCGGGGCTCGTCGCGATCAGTTCGCGCCCCATCCCGACCCATTGCGCGCCTTGCCCGGAAAACACCGCGACGACGCCGCGCTCGCCGGGCAGCCGCTCGCCGCGCATGACCTCCGCCGGCGCCGCGCCGTCCGCGAACGCGTTCAGCTGCGCCGCGAGTTCGGCCGCGTCGCAGCCCGCGACCGCGATGCGCAGCGCGCCCGGATTGCGCCGTGCGCGTGCCGTGTGGCAGAGCTCGCGCCACTGCGCGGGCGCATCGGCGAGACGGCGCGCGAAGCGCCGCGCCTGGTCGTGCAGCCCCGCCTCCGACGCGGCGCTCAGGAACACGGCATCCGCGTCGCCGGGCAGGGGCGCCGCGGCCTCGGCGGGCGACGGCGGCTGCTCGATGAGCGCGTGCGCGTTCGTGCCGCTGAAGCCGAACGAGCTGACGCCCGCGATCCGGCTGCCGGACGGGTTGAGCGGAAACGGCGTGGGCACCGTCGGCACCTGCAGCCGCTCGGCCTCCCAGTCGAAATGCGGATTGAGTCCGTTCAGGTGCAGGTTCGGCGGAATCGTCGTGTGCCGCAGCGCGAGCACCGCGCGCAGCAGCCCGGCCAGTCCCGCGCCCGCTTCGAGGTGACCGATGTTGGTCTTCGCGGAGCCGACCCACAGCGGTGACGCGCGATCGATGCCGTAGGCCGCCGCCGCAGCGGAGAGTTCGATCGGATCGCCCAGCTCGGTCCCGGTGCCGTGCGCCTCCAGGTAGCCGACGTCGCTCGGGCTCAGTTTCGCGCGCGACAGGCACGCGCGCAGCAGCTCGGTCTGCGCGAGCCGGTTCGGCGCGGTCAGCCCGTTGCTGCGCCCATCCTGGTTGAGCGCCGTCTCGCGCACCGACGCGAGGATCCGATCGCCATCCCGCAGCGCATCGCCCAGCCGCTTCAGGACCAGTACGACGCAACCTTCGCCGCGCACGTAGCCGTCCGCGTCCGCCGAGAACGCGCGGCACCGCCCGCTCGGCGACAGCGCATTGAGCTTCGCGAGCGCCACCGAGGATTCCGGGCCGGCGCTCACGTGCACGCCGCCCGCGAGCGCGATGCGCGTCTCGCCCTTGCGCAGCGCCTGGCATGCCAGGTGCAGCGCGACCAGCGACGACGAGCAGGCGGTGTCGATGCTGAGCGCCGGCCCCTGGAAGCCGAACGTGTAAGCGAGCCGCCCGGACGCGGTGGCGAGCGACGCGCCGGTTGCCGAGTAGGTGTCGGCGGACTCGGTCGCGAACCGGTGCACGAAATCGTTCGCGCAGATCCCGACGTAGACGGCGGTGTCGCTGCCACGCAAGCCGTCGATGTCCAGCCCCGCGTGGTCGAGCGCCTCGTACGACACTTCGAGCAGTTGGCGCTGCTGCGGCTCCATGCGCTCCGCCTCCCGCGCGGAGAGGCCGAACGCGGCCGGATCGAAACGGTCCGCGCCGTCCAGCACGGCCATCGCGTCGCTGTATACCTTGCCCGCCGCATTGCGATTCCGGTCGAACAGGCCCGGGGCGTTCCAGCGCGCCTCGGGCAGCCCGGATACCGCATCACCGCCGCTTGCCAGCAGCGCCCAATAACTGTCGAGATCGACGACGCCGCCCGGCAGCCGGCAAGCCGCCCCGACGATCACGATCGGCTCCGAGCGCTCGCGCTCGACCGCCTCCAGCTTGAGCCGGCTGCGTTCGAGCGCCGACAGCGCGCGCAACAGCGAAGCATCAGCACCCATTGCCGTCATCACAGATGTCCTTCCAATGCAGAGATTTCCCGTTCGAGCCGGGCGACCAGTTCGTCCGCGGACAGGTCGGTCCGCGCGGCCGGCGCGGGCGCTGCGCCCGTCTTGTCCGTCTTGTCCGTCTTGTCCGTCTTGTCGTCGTCGCCCGCCAGCGCGGCGAGATGCGCGGCAAGCGCCTCGATGCTCGGGTAGTCGAACGCGATCGTCGGCGCGAGGCGCCGGCCCGTGAGCGCGCATAGCTCGTTGCGCAGTTCCATCGCCATCAACGAATCGAGGCCCAGGTCGCGCAACGACATCCGCACGTCGAGCCGCGTCGACGGCCGGGTGCCGGTCACCTTGCGCACCGCCTGCTCGACCAGCGCGCGCGGATCGACGTCGCGCTCCGGCGCGGCGGCGGCCGGCGACGATGCGGCCGGCTGGCTCCCGACGTCCGCCAGCAGCGACGGGCGCACGACGCGCGCCTGCGCGAGCGTCGCCCAATCGGCCGCGATCACCGCGACCTGGCTGTCGGGGGCGCGCAGCAGCCGCGCGAGGCTGGCCATGCCGCTCGCCGGCTTCAGCAGGAACTGGCCTTGTGCGCGCAGCCGGCGCAGCGCGGGGGCCTCCATCGAGCCCGCCATGCCGGCGCCGCTCCAGCCGCCCCAGTTGACGGCAAGGGCCGGCAGGCCGAGGCGGCGGCGGTGCTGGACCAGCGCGTCGAGATAGCCATTGGCCGCCGCGTAGTTGCCCTGGCCCGCTGCGCCGAGCGTCGACGCGATCGACGAGTAGACGACGAAGAAGTCCAGCGGCGCCCGCGCGGTCCGCTCGTGAATCCAGCGTGCACCGTCCGCCTTGGGCGCGATCACGCGGCCGTAGCGCATCTCGTCGAGCGCGCTCAGCGGCGCGTCGTCGAGCGTGCCGGCGGCGTGCAGTACGCCCCGCAGCGGCGGCCAGCCGTCCGCGAGCGCGGCGAACAGGCTGTCGACATCCGCCTCGACGCCGACGTCGGCAGGCGTCCAGCCGCACCGCACGCCGCGCGCCGACAGGTGTTCGAGCAGCGCGTCGAGCGCCGCGTTGCGGGTGCGCGAGGCCAGCATCAGGTGCCTGGCGCCGCGCTCGACCAGCCATTGCACGGCTTCCCGGCCGAGCGCGCCGCTTGCGCCGGTGACGAGGTAGGTCGCGCCGGCCGGCAACGCATCGGCGTCGTCGGCGGCGACGCGCAGCACGACCTTGCCCACGTGACGGCCCTGCGCCATCGTGCGGAACGCCGTGCGAGCGGCGCGCAGCGGATGGACCGTGCGCGGCAGCGGCTGCAGCTCGCCGCGCGCGAACATCGCCTGCAGCTCGCCGAACAGCGCCTCGATCCGGTCGCCCGGCACGTCGGCGATGTCGAACGGCAGGTAGCGCGCGCCCGGATGATGCGCGGCGACGCGCGCCGGCGGCCAGATCTCCGCCTTGCCCATTTCCAGGAAGACACCCGACGGGCACAGCGCGCGCAGGCTTTCCGGGATGAAGTCGCCGGTCAGCGCGTTGAGCACGGCGTCGACGCCGCGGCCGCCGGTTCTCGCGAGAATCTCGTCGGCAAATCCCAGGCTGCGCGAATCGAAGCGATGCTCGACGCCCAGCCGCTCCAGCACACCGCGCTTGCCCGCGCTCGCGGTGGCGAACACCTGCACGCCCATGCGTTGCGCCAGCTGGACCGCCGCGAGGCCGACGCCCGTGGCGGCGGCGTGAATCAGGATGCGCTGGCCGCGCGCGAGACCGCCGAGCGTCGTCAGCGCATGGTGCGCGGTCAGGAAGGCGACGGGCACGGTGGCCGCCGCCTCGAACGACCAGTCGTCGGGCATCCGCGCCACGTAGCGGGCGTCGACGACCGCATGCGACGCGAAGCTCCCGTCGGCCATCGCCATCACGCGGTCGCCGACCCGCAGCGTCGTCACGCCATCGCCGATCGCGGTAACCACACCGCTCAACTCGCCGCCGATGCCGTTCGCGCTCGCCGGCAGCTTGCCGAGCACGCGCAGTACGTCGCGGAAATTGAGGCCGGCGGCGCGCACCGCGATCGCGACCTCCCCGCGCTCCGGCCGCGGCGTCGCGCAGGCGGCCAGCGCCAGCGACTCCAGCCGGCCGTCGGCCGCCGCCGCGAGCCGGTACGACGCCGCGGACGGCACGGCAAGGCTGTCGTCGCCGGCAGCCATCCGCAGCCGCAACGCGTAGCGGCGCGCACGCAGGCACACATCGGTCTCGCCGTCGGTGCGCCACAGCTCCGGCCACAGCGCGTCCGCCGCCGCGTCGTCCGGCAGGCCGCGCGCCAGGTCGACGTTGGTGCAGCGCAGGTCCGGGTACTCGACCGCGAGCGTGCGCCCCAGCGCCGCGATCGCGCCGGCCGCCGGCACGCCCGTCTCCGGATCTTCGGCCGGCGACCACGCGCCCGCGGTCACGAGCCAGAGCTTGAACCCCGGCG